>NZ_QUDG01000008.1:0-143752 GCF_003474415.1 Butyricicoccus sp. AM05-1
AGGATAAATTGCACCGAACGCCTAATCCGTAGGTGCTGTCCGCAAACGCCAGACTTACGAGTTGCGCGACACTGTTATGTCGCGCCTGCTGGAAGTAGCCGACCTGTGTAGCAGAACGGTATCTGACACTGCGAACAGGTTGCTCAAGAGGACGGACTCCGAAGGTAGTTCGTCCTCAGCAGAGAAAAAATCCTCTGCCGTTCCCCTATTTCGCAGCGGTCACATGTCGGCAATCTGCGCCAGACCCTCCAAGGGAAAGGGGTGATTCACAAGAGGGTGGAAACCGTAGGTGTCTACCCTCTTGTGCCCCCGCCGGGTAGGCGCACGCCCCGCTGAGGTTCAGCGGAAAACTCTCCGCCCGGAAAGGGCGAACCCGCCTGTGGCAGTTCGCGTCCCCCGCTCAGCCGGTGCTGAAAACAAGCTGCCGCCCGGAAGGGGCGAACACGCCTGCGGCAGTTCGAGCCCCCCGCTTAGCCGGTGCTGAAAAAGGCTGCCGCCCAAACCGGGGCAAAAAGCCGCCGTTTGTTAACAGTATATCCCTTGTATTTTCCCGTCTGGCTTGATACAATAAGCTTGTAAGAGAAAGGAGGCGTTTACAATGAAACGCTCAAAAGTTATTATAGCCGTAATTGCGATCATTGCAGTAGTCGCCGCAGCCTGTGTATATGGATATGTCCGCAGCAAGCCCGCCGATGAGCCGGAAAAGCCTGCTGTTACCAAGCCGGAGAACCCGACCACGCCGGACGACAGCAATTCCGGCAAACCGTCCGATTCCAAGACAAATGAACCTGCCGTACAGCCGGAAAACCCCAATCCGAGCGGCACGGAATCGGTCACGATCTACGTTCCGGATGAACAGGGCGAAACGCTCACGCCGACCGGCGCAGACGCGAAGGACGACTCCGACCAGTCGCTCGTGGACGCACTCATCGCCGCAAGCTCTCTGCCCGAGGGCGTCAAGGTGCAGTCCTCGTCACTCGAGAACGGCACGCTCACGCTCGACATGAATGCCGCCTTCGGTGAGGCGATCCGCGCCTCCGGCACCGCCGGTGAAACGCTCAAGATCTACGCACTGGTCAACACGTTCGCGCAGGCGCGCGGCGCAACCGCAGTGCTCATCACCGTGGACGGCAAGGTGCTCGAAAGCGGACATGAGGTCTACGATTACGCGATCGAACCAAACAACTGACCTGCAAAAGAAAAGCTCCGAAACGCCTGTTTCGGAGCTTTTTCTTACTTATTCATCATTTTCAGGAATTTTTCCTTGATATACGCAGCTGCCGCGCACGGATCGTCTGCCTTCATGACGGCAGAGACCACGGCGATGCCCTTGATGGGGCTGTCGGCCAGCACGTCCATGTTATCCGCGTTCAGGCCGCCGATGGCAACCACCGGAATCGGGACCGCGCGGCACACATCGTTCAGCACGGAGACCGGCGTAACCTTGGTGGTAACGTGGGTGGTCGTCGGGTAAATGGCGCCGGTGCCGAGGTAATCCGCGCCGTCGTTGTACGCGGCAACGGCCGCTTCGACCGTCTTGGCAGTTGCGCCGACGATCTTATCCGGGCCGAGCAGCCTGCGGCAGACTGCCACCGGCAGGTCGCTCGCGCCGACGTGCACGCCGGCCGCATCGCAGGCAATGGCAACGTCCACACGGTCGTCGATGATGAGCGGCACGCTGTAGCGGTCGGTGACGGACTTGACCTGCTGCGCCAGCTCAAGGTAGCTGCGTCCGCCGGTGTCCTTCTCGCGGAGTTGAATGAGCGTTGCACCGCCCCTGCACGCCTCGTCCACCGCGCGGAGCAGGGTCTCGGTCGTGTGGTAGGTACTGTCCGTAATGACATACAATGTAGGATCAAACTGCATGATGATACTCCTTTTTTAACTTATTGTGCCGTTTCGCATTCTTTTACCGTCTTGCGAATGAAAAACAGGCTAATGACATCAACAACGTAAATAAATTGGGAAATGACCTGCAGGACTGCGGTTCCGGTGCTGATTTTGCCCTGCCTGCGCGCATACAGGATGAGCGCAATACAGTAGCCGGACGAGGCCATCATGGCAAACCAGGCAACCAGCATTTGTAAGAGCACGACCGGCAGCGTCATCGGGAAAATCAGCGTAAACATGCCGTAAATCATGCCGAAAAAGAAATTCAGCAGGAACATTGGAATCGCGATGCACTTCATTGCAATGATGCAGCGCCACAGCGTCTGCCGCACCGCCGGGTCGGACAGCCGCCTGTACATCACAGCAGCGCAAATCAGATTGCAGATTGCCAACGGCCCAATAAGCAGCCAGAACAGGAATAATCCCATCTGAAATATGTCCTTATCCGTTCCTTGCGCCACAAAAGCGCACAGAAATTCGCCTGCATACGACAGCGCCAGGCCGACAAAGCAAACGATTTCACAGATGCTGAAAAACCTTGCAGCCTTCATTCGCTCTCCCCTTTCACTGCATGTTAATTTTCATCAATTGATTTTCACGATAAGCAAATTCTGCTCTTCCCCGAGTTCACCGAGCGCGGTGCCGTCCGGCTGAAACGCCATGCTGTGCCCGACAAATTTTCCGGGCGCATACTGATCTGCACCGAGCACGGTCAGACCGTTCTCGATGGCTCGCGCGCACAGCAGGGTGCGCCAGTGCAGCAGCTTGTTCTCGCCCTGCACCCAGCCCGCCGGAACGAACAGCGTCTCGGCGCCGCGCGCCTTCTGCTCGGCGGCAAGCGCCGGAAACCGAAGCTCGAAGCAGGTAATGATACCCAGTTTTCCGACAGGTGTCTCGATGGGCGAAAACGGCTTGTCCCCTGCCCGGCACTCATCGGATTCCCGATAGCCGAACGCATCGTACAAACGGTTCTTGCGGTGCGTTCCGCGCAGGCGGCCGCGGTCGTCAAGAACCGCAATCGTGTTGTACGGCAGACCGTCCGTGCGCTCGTACATGCCTGCGGCAATCCACAGGCCGTATCTCCGGCAAAGCTCACCGAGCGCAATAATGAACGCGCCGTCACACGGCTCTGCGGCCTCGATATTTTTCGACCGTGCGTTCACTTTTGCGTAATACATGCTGTATTCCGGTAAAAACAGCATTTTTGCTTCATTTTCCGCCGACTTTTGTGCAAGGCGTTCTATTTCCCTGAGATTGGCATTTTTGTCCTCTCCGGCGCTGAACTGCCCGATGGCAACCGTGCTCACGCCTCTCTCCAGCCCTTGCAGATGTCCACCCATGCCTTGAAACTGGAGAATTTCTCCAGTTCCGGGATGGTGACCTCGATGGCTGAGTTAGACGAGCCGCACGCCGGGAATACCGTCTCGAACCGTCGGAGCGATTCATCGAGATAGACCGTTACGCCGTCGTTCACACCGAACGGGCACACGCCGCCGACCGCATGGCCGATCTCCGTCTCGACCTCCTCAAACGCGAGCATCCGCGCCTTGCAGCCGAACCGCGCCTTGTACTTCGGGTTGTCGATCTTGGTGTCGCCTGCCGCAACGATGAGGATCACGCCGTCATTCGTGCGGAACGACAGCGTTTTTGCGATGCGTGCCGGTTCGCAGTGGGCAGCTTCGGCGGCCAGCTCCACGGTCGCGCTGGACACCGGGAATTCGATCACGCGATCCTCTGCGCCGAACTGACGCAGATACGCTTTTGCTTTTTCGATGGACATGGATCTCAATCTCCTTCTGTCTGCTGCGGGATATCGTCGATCATGCTTTCGCACAGCCGACGTAAATAATTTGCAATTTCGCTGAGCGCAAGGCATGTGCACAGCCGCTCCTCCGGGTCATCCGGCGTCTCGGGCAGCTGGGCGGTCAGCAGCGGTGGAATGGCTTCGCGCATGCGCTTCTTGTCCGCGAGCAGATGCTCGTAGCACGCCGCAAAGTCCACATCGTCCCGACCGGTCAATGCCTTCACATCGTTTAAGCGCAGCGTCTGCTTCAAATGGTACACGCAGAGCAGCTGCATGATTTGCTGGCGCGTGTATTTTTTGCCCTTCACCGGCGTCATAAGCCCTTCCTTGACGTAGTTGTTGACCATGGTTTTTGTCAGCAGCTTATCCTCCGGCGTGCGCTTGCTGCCCGATAAGCACTGATCGAACAGCGTCAGCACCTGATCCATATACAGGTCAAGCTGCGGCACCTCGTCGGGCATGATATCGCGGTCGGCAAAGACCGCTTCTATGGTTTTCTCCAGCCGCGGCATGGCGTTCACCTCATCTTTTTACAAAATATTAACAATTGCAACATTGAACAGAAACACGCAATTTTTCGTCTGTCCATGCAGCCTGCAATGCTATTATTATAAGCCTTTTGCGCGCTTCACGCAAGAGTTATGCCGCTCGACAAACCCACTATATTATGGTATACTGAACGAACAATAAGCGGTAGGAGGCTTACATATGAAAAAATTCTGGCAACGCCTGGTTCTTTTCGGACTGACAGGTGCATTTTTTGTATCCTGCATCAGCTGCAGCGCGGCAAATACTGCCTCGAAGGTTCCGATTCTGATGTACCACAACCTGACGAACGACCCGTCCGCCGTGACGAGCATGACCATCACCGGCGAGCGGTTTCAGGAGGACATGGAATATCTGGAATACAACGGCTACACGCCGCTGCTCTCCTCGGATTTGATCGACATCCGAGCCGGAAGGGAGTCCATGCCCGAGCGGCCGGTCATGATCACCTTTGACGACGGTTATCGCTCCAATTACGATATTGCGTACCCGATTCTGCAGAAAACCGGCATGAAAGCCGTCATTGCACTGATCGGCAAAAGCATCCGCGCAAACGACAACACGGAAGCGAACCGCTTTTTCCTCAAGTGGGACGAGGCAGCCGAAATGGCTGACAGCGGTCTGGTAGAGCTGGGTTCTCATACCTACAACCTGCACAACCCGCAGTACGGCGGACTGACCGCACCGGACGGCATCAACGGCATCCAGCGGCTGAAGGGCGAGTCGCAGGCGGCGTATAACAAGCGCGTCGGCGAGGACCTCAAGCAGAGCATCGACCTCATCACGCAAAATACCAGCCAGAAAAACGTGCTGTTTTTCGCATATCCGTTCGGCGCGCGCGACGAGTGGATGCAGCCGCTGCTGCAAAAAAACGGTATTCAGGTCAGCGTGCTGACCAACACCGGAACGGCGTCTATTCAGCGCAAATTGACCGATCTGCCGCGTTACCGCATCACGATGGACACCAAACTGAGCGATATTCTTCCGGCGAACCCGAACGCCTCGCACGATATTACCGTGCGGGCGCACATGCCGACCATGATAAAAAATGAAAAAATCCGGCAGGAAGTCGCCCGGCATCTTCCCGCACAGGAGAGAACCATAAAGATTCCGAAATCGTATACCTGATTGCCCAAGCACTGTCTTTGATTAACAAAGACGGTGCTTGAGACTGTCGAAAAACTTTGTTTTCCGAACAGCCTCTCGCTCGAAACCACGCTTTCGAGCGAATCTCGAAGAAAAACCGCGTCCTGCGGACACATTTTTTCTTCCCTTGTATAAATTCCGAGATACATGCTCCCGGCATTTATGAATTTGCAAAGCAAATTCGATTGAATGTGTGCTGCCGCACGAAGCATAAAAATCGAATATTGCTTTTTCGACAAGCTGAAGCACTGTCTTTGATTAACAAAGACGGTGCTTTTTTCATGGTGACAATTTGGAGAAAGCACTTGCAATTTTCAGAAAATGTGGTATCATAACAGATGTGATATAGTTTTTAACTCTACATAGCAAAAGGAGGAGTTTGTATGCCTCGTGCATTTCTCAAGGCCCGTGAGCCGTTTTCCAGTTACTCTCATTTCATCGGTGCGGTGCTCAGCGGCGCCGGACTGTTCGTGCTGCTCGTGCGGCTGCTGTTCGATTCGTCCGTCACCGGCTCGCTGGCGGCTGCTGCCGTGGTGTTCTGCCTGTCGCTGATCGCGCTGTACTCCGCAAGCAGCGTGTACCATTTCTCCGGCCGCGGCGAAGCCGTCCTGCGGCGGCTGAAAAAGCTCGACCACAGCATGATCTATGTGCTGATTGCGGGCAGCTATACGCCGATTATTCTCAAATTCATGCCTGCGCCGCGCTGCTATGTCTTTCTCGGCGTGATCTGGCTGATTGCGCTGACCGGCATTGCCATCAAGCTGCTGTGGATTGACGCGCCGCGTCTCATCGGCACCGCGCTGTACCTCGCGCTCGGCTGGGCGATCGCGTTTGATTTCGGAGTTGTGCTGTCCATGCCCTCGCCTGCCATTGCCCTTCTGGCTGCCGGAGGTCTGGCGTATACGGTCGGCGGCGTGATCTATATCGCAAAAAAGCCGAATCTCGGACTGATGATCGGGTTTCATGAGCTGTTTCATCTGTTCGTAATCGTCGGCAGTGTTTGTCATTATCTGATGGTGTTTCTTTATGTACTATAACAAACGAGCCGTGAATCTTCATGTGATTCACGGCTCGTTTTTGTTTTCATCCGCACCCGGCAAACCATTTTTATTACTGCTATGGCGGAACACTCCATAATTCGGATACTTTATCCACGGATAATCCGGCTCTGTACCATAATTATTCCGTATATATTTTTTCTAACTCCGTTCGATTCATACTGCCATCTCCATTCCCCGGTTTATATTACTCTCCGTATCGCCTGCAACCTTTTCAAAATCTCCTCCCATACATTATTCAAAAAAGTATTTCTTACCGATTGACAAAAATACAAATTTACAATATACTCTTAATTAAGAAGTAATACTAATAAAGGAGGTGCATTTTATGCAGACCAGAAACACCATTCAGCGTCAGATTGTATTGCAGGCAGTGAATCAGCTGCACAACCACCCTACCGCGGATGCGATTTATGCCTTTATCGCGGCGCAGCACCCGACCATCAGCAAGGCCACGGTTTACCGCAATCTGAACCAGCTGGCAGCTCAGGGCGAGATTTTGCGCGTGCCTGTGCCGACCGGTGCCGATCACTTTGATTTCAACATCAAGCCGCATTATCATGTGCGGTGCACCAAGTGCGGCGGCGTTTTTGATGTATTTATGCCGCCTGTCACCGATCTCATCGACCGCGTGGAGGATTCCTCCGGCGTGGAGCTGCATCGGTACGAAATTCTGTTCGAGGGTATTTGCAGCGCTTGCAGGAAAGACTAAAAGAGCAGTCAGAACGGTCTGACCGTCAAGGGAGACTGGAAGAATAAGAAAAGTGGAGAAAGGATAACTGTTATGGCAGAACTCAAGGGCACCCGCACCGAAGCAAACCTGCAGACCGCATTCGCAGGAGAATCCATGGCACGCAACAAGTACACGTTCTTTGCCTCCAAGGCGAAAAAGGACGGCTATGTGCAGATTGCGAAAATTTTCGAGGAGACCGCTGCAAACGAGAAGGAGCACGCGAAAATCTGGTTCAAGCTGCTCAACGGCGGCATTGATGACACCGCCGCCAACCTCAAGGCTGCCGCAGAGGGCGAAAACTACGAGTGGACCGACATGTACGCTACCTTCGCCAAAGAGGCGCGTGAGGAGGGCTTCGACCACATCGCGGACCTGTTTGAGATGGTCGGCGCGATCGAAAAGGAGCACGAGGAACGCTACCGCAGGCTGCTCAAGAATGTCGAGGACAAGCTGGTCTTTTCCCGCGACGGCGACTGCGTATGGCAGTGCTCCAACTGCGGACATATCGTTGTCGGCAGACAGGCGCCGGAGGTCTGCCCGGTTTGTGCACATCCTAAAGCCTACTTTGAACTCAAGGCTGACAATTACTAATTGAAAATGGAGAATGGAGAATGAACCTTTTGATTTACCATTCTCCATTTTATTTACGAATGTGCAAACGGGTTGGGAAACGGCGGGATGAGGTCATCCCGCCCTGCGATAACATGAACAATCAACGCAAAACATTACACCATAATCAATATGAAACGAGGGAGAAACAACCGTTTCCCCCTCATTTTTGTTTAGTTTGCGGAGCGTACTGCGTCCTTCATGCTCTTGACGTACTCCTTGACGTGCGGCACGCAGTCCCTGCCCATGAGAGCGGCAGCGGTCGCGGTCGCAACGCCGTGCTGACCGGCGCCGCTCTCTGCGATCAGACGGGTCTTGCCCATCTTTTTCGCCAGCAGCGCCTGACCGAGCACGTTGTTGATTTTATGGGCGCCCGTGTGGTTCAAATCCTCGCGTTTGAGGTAGATCTTCGCACCGCCGAGGTCGCGGGTCATATGCTCCGCAAAGTACAGGCGCGACGGACGGCCTGCGTAGTTGTTCAGCAGCTCGGTCAGCTCTGCGTTGAATTCCGGATCGTTCTTATAGTGGTTGTAGGCTTCCTCCAACTCGATAACCGCGTTCATCAGCGTTTCCGGCATGTACTGACCGCCGTGTACGCCAAAACGTCCCTTGCTCATTGGTTTGCTCCTTTCACAAGCGCCGATACGCGGCGCATCTTGTCAATATCCTTTACATCGTCCGTTTCAATGCCGCTGGACAGGTCGAGCGCATACGCGACGGTCTGTGCGGCTCTTTGGACGTTGGTTTCATTCAGCCCGCCCGCGAGAAAATACGGGTGGTTTACCTGCCCGATCAGCGACCAGTCGAACGTCTTGCTGCTGCCGCCGTAGGCGTGCTTCACATAGGTAGCCAACAGCAGATAATCCACCGGCAGGGTGTCCGCCTGCTCAATGTCGCGGTGGGTCTCCACGCGCACCGCGTAGACGATGGGCGCGTTCGTCAGCTTCCTCAGCCTGTTTATATAATGTAAGCTCTCGCCGCCGTGCAGCTGGATAATGTCGATAACCTCATCGCGCACGAGCGCGGCAATATGCTCCGGCTCGTCGTTTACGAACACGCCGACCGCCTTGATGTGCGGGTCAAGGTGCTCCTTGAGCCGCGCCGCGTCTAAATCCGATACATGCCGGCGGCTCTCCGCGAACACAAAGCCGATGAAATCGGGTTTTACTTTGTTTGCGGCTTCGATATCCGCTTTGCGGGTCAGTCCGCAGCATTTCAGCTTCATTTTACCGCCTCCCGCAGGGCATCGAGCGCCTGTTTCTGATCTGCGGCACGCATGAGGTACTCGCCTACCAGAACGGCATCCGCACTGGTCTTTCGCAGTGCCGCCGCCGCAGACCACCATGCCGCGCGTTACGCCGAGGTTGGAGAGCACCTGCGCCATCGGCATGACCAGATTTTCGTCATACACGCCGAGCAGCTGCATCGTCGCGCGCGCCGGATTGGACAGCGGGCCGAGCACGTTGAAGATGGTGCGCTCGCCCATGCCCTTGCGGATGGGAGCCACGTTCTTCATCGACTTATGATAGCCCTGTACGAACAGGAAGCAGATGCCGGTGTCCGCAAGCACCTTCTCGTTCTGCTCGGGAGACAGAGAAAGGACAACGCCCAGTTCCTCGAGCACGTCAGCCGCGCCCGACTTGGACGAAACCGACCGGTTGCCGTGCTTTGCAACCGGCACACCGCCTGCCGCCGCCACGAATGCGGCGGTCGTGGAGATGTTGAACGAGCCGACTTCGTCACCGCCGGTACCGACAATGTCCATGACCGCGCCCTTCGGCTCAATGTGCGCGCCCTTTTCGCGCATGACCTCGGCGCAGGCGGTAATCTCGGTGATGGTTTCGCCCTTCATGCGGAGCGCCGTCAGCAGGGTTGCCATTTCGATGTCGGTCGCGGTGCCGTCCATCATTTCCTCCATTGTTGCACGAGCGATGGTGTAGTCCAAATCACGACCGTTGATCGCTTCGTGAATTGCAAGCTGAATCATTATATATCGACCTTTCTATTACATCTATTATATCATTACTAATTGATATCTTCTCCGTAGGGCAGCCCGCCCTACGGTTCTGGTCAAACTTTACATAGACAGAAAGTTTTTCATATAGCCAGGACCCGGAGAAAGAATGATGTGCGAGGGATTCAGTCCCTCTATTTCGCTGACGGTGAGCGCGTCATTGCGGACAACGCGCATATCCGGCTCGATAGCCGCCGCCTGCTGAAACAGGTTATAGGAAAAAGAATCGTAATTGTCGATCAGGAGAATCATTATCCGTCTACCTCCGATGCACGCTCGATGGCGTTCATAACTGCCTTTGCCTTGTTTGCGCTTTCCATATACTCGTTATACGGCACGGAATCCGCGACGATGCCGCCGCCCGCCTGTACGGTCACGATGCCGTCCTTCTTGGCAGCCATGCGGATGGCGATGCAGGTATTCCATATTGCCGGTGAAATCCAGATAGCCGAGTGCGCCGCCGTACACGCCGCGCGGCTCGCTCTCCTGCTCCTCGATGATCTCGCAGGCGCGGATCTTGGGTGCGCCGGACAGGGTGCCCGCCGGAAGCACCGCTTCGATGGCGTCGCACGCGTCGTACTTTTCGTCAATGTCGCCCTCGACCTGAGAGCAGATATGCATGATTTTAGAATACCGGTGTATCATCATGTAATCGGTGACTTCGACCGTGCCGATCTTGGAAACTCTACCGAGGTCATTGCGGCCCAGATCGACCAGCATGTTATGCTCGGAAAGTTCCTTCTCATCGGCAAGCAGCTCGTTCTCGAGCGCCTTGTCCTCCTCCGGCGTTTTGCCGCGCGGACGAGAGCCGGCCACCGGGAAGGTGGTCAGGCGGCCGTTATCCAGTCGGACGAGCGTTTCCGGAGAGGAACACATGATCTCGTCCCCATCAGATGTATTCGCGGGTTTTCTCCACGATGTCGGCGTACTGCGCCTCGGTGACGTTGCAGGTGAAGTTCGGCTTGCTGGTGACTTTGAGCGGCGGAAGCGGGGTCTGGTCGTTGATCAGCGCCGCCATGCCCTCGAGTGCCGCACACGCCTTGCCGTAATTCTCCATCACGCTGTCGGTCTTCATGTTGACCACGAGCACGATCTTCGCCCTCAAGCGTTACCGCGCCGTTTTTGCAAGTCGCACGGAGGATCGGGTCGTAGCCGAGAAACGAGTAGCGCGCCCATTTTTCGCCGCCCTCGACGCTCTCCAGCAGGAAAAAGCGGTCGGAACGCGTCTGCAGGCGGCGCAGCAGCGAAATCGGCGTTGTCATATCGGCGTAGATCTCGCGGCAGACCGGAATGGTCGTATACTCCTTCGCGAGTTCTAAAATCTCATCACAGCTTGGCGTAATCATTGTGTTTTCCTCCATCTGCATAACAAGCGCGGTAAAAACCGTATTCATCGGGTTTTATCTGTTGGGTTCGTGCAAGCGTCGTAGACGCAATAAAAAAGGCTCTTGTCTCACGATACAAACGTATCATGGGACAAAAGCCTGTTACTTCTGCGGTACCACCCAAATTGGCGTACAAAAACGTCCACTCTGTCGTGTGCAAACACACACGCTCCCATGATAACGGCGGGAATCCCGTCAGCCATACTCTCCCTGCGGATTTGAGGCTGCCCTCACAAGTCCATTCAGCAACGTCCTCTGCTGCTCTCCTCACACCACCGGAAAGCTCTCTGAAAGCGCAGTCTTGCTCTTACTCACTCTTGTTCTGCGGTTTTGCTTTTTCTGAAATCAGTATATTCCTACGATGAAAATTTGCCAAGTGGATTTTCTGTGTTTTTTCGCAAATCCCACTTTTTCTCTATGTTATTTCGCAATGGGATACGACGGGCACACCGCACCGAGCGGACAGCCCTCGCACTTCGGGCTGCGGGCGGTGCAGTGCTCGCGGCCGAACAGCACCAGCCGGTGGCAGAAGTCGGACGATTCCGCCGGGTTGAGCAGCTTTCGCAGGGCATTTTCGACCTTTACCGGGTCCTTCTCGTTCTTGACAAAGCCCAGCCGGTTGGACAGCCTGATGCAGTGCGTATCGCACACAATGGCCGGTTTGCCGAAAATATCCCCGAGGATGAGGTTGGCGGTCTTGCGGCCGACGCCCGGGAGCTTGAGCAGCTCCTCCATGGTATCCGGCACCTTGCCGCCGTAATTGGCAATCAGCATCATGGCGCACGCCTTGAGGTCGCGCGCTTTGGTGCGGAACAGGCCGCAGGTCTTGATGGCCTCGGCAATCTCCTCCTCGGACGCATCCGCGAAGCTCTGCAGGGTCGGAAACTGCTTGAATAATTTTTCTGTCACAATATTGACGCGCGCGTCCGTGCACTGCGCGGAAAGCCGGGTGGCGAACAGCAGTTCATAATCGTGTGTATAATGCAGGGCGCAGACCGCCTCCGGATAGACGGTTTTCAACAGCTCGGTAACGGTGGCGGCACGTTCTTTCTTAGTCATTTTGTTATCCTCTCTCCACAAGTTTTCCTACGATAATTGTAGCATATCGTCGAAAAAAGGGCAACTGTTTGCACAAAAATGCACAATGTAACAATTTCACTATAAACTGCTAAAGCGTTAACGCAAAAATCAGATGTTTGTCAATAGATTCCATGCGAAAAATGTGGTTTAATTATAATAGTAAATTCTTATCCGGCAGGAGGCTGTATCATGGTTCGTCAAGCAATGGACTTCGTGACAGCGTTCGACCCCGAACTCGGACGTATGATCGAAGCGGAATACAAACGACAGGCGCGCAACATTGAGTTGATCGCCTCGGAAAACATAGTCAGCGAGGCTGTTATGGCGGCAATGGGCAGCGTGCTGACCAACAAGTACGCCGAAGGCTATCCCGGCAAGCGCTACTACGGCGGCTGCGAATGCGTTGATGAGGTGGAAAACCTCGCCATCCACCGCGTGTGCCAGCTGTTCGGCGCGAAATACGCGAACGTGCAGCCGCACTCGGGCGCGCAGGCGAACATGGCGGTCTATCAGGCGCTGTGCAAGCCGGGTGATACCGTGCTCGGCATGAGCCTGGACAACGGCGGTCACCTGACCCACGGCTCGCCGGTCAATCAGTCCGGCCTGCTGTACAACATCGTGCCCTACGGCGTGGATGAGAACGGTCTCATTGACTATGATGCGCTCCGTGCCCTTGCAAAAAAGGAGCAGCCGAAGATGATCATCGCCGGTGCGTCCGCGTACCCGCGCGCCATCGACTTTGCAAAATTCGCCGAAATCGCACACGAGGTCGGCGCGTACCTGTTCGTTGACATGGCGCACATTGCCGGTCTGGTAGCTGCCGGTCTGCACCAGAGTCCGGTTCCCTACGCGGATGTCGTCACCACCACCACGCACAAGACGCTGCGCGGTCCGCGCGGCGGCGTCATCCTGACGAACGATGAGGAGCTGGCGAAGAAATTTGACAAGGCCATCTTCCCCGGCACACAGGGCGGCCCGCTCGAGCATGTCATCGCCGCAAAGGCGGTCTGCTTCGGTGAGGCACTCAAGCCGGAGTTCAAGGCATATCAGCAGAATGTTGTCACCAATGCCCGCGTGCTCGCGGACGCACTCCGGAAGCAGGGCTTCGATCTGGTCGGCGGCGGCACGGACAACCACCTGATGCTCATTGACCTGCGAAAGACCGGCGTGACCGGCAAGGAGCTGCAGCGCCGTCTGGACGAGGTATACATCACTGCCAACAAGAATGCCATCCCGAACGACCCGGAAAGTCCGTTCGTCACCTCGGGTATGCGCATCGGCACGCCCGCTGTCACCACCCGCGGCTTCGGTGCGCCGGAGATGCTCCGCATTGCCGAGTTCATCTGGCAGGCCGCAACCGATTTCGACAACAAGGCAAACGATATCCGCCGAAATGTACGCGATATCTGCGCAAATTTTCCAATTTACTAACAATTTTTGCCGATTCTCTACTATGGGAATCGGCTTTTTTGTTAGCTTTGTTCGGTTTGCATAATGCAAAATTACCTGTCAGAAACAGTCGAGCAGATAAAGTTTTTGTAAGGTTTGAACAAAATGCTTGCCTTTTTCCGTCAGTATGCTATACTTAGATACGAGAGGGAGAGCAAATCCCGCCAAATGGCTTGGAGGAAATAACAAAAGGGGAAATGCAGTAATGGGAATTAAACTGAAACTGACCGGTCTCCGGCGATTTGTCCGAACCGAGGCCGAGATTGCGGACTACACCGCGCAGGTCGCGGCAGCGCAGGACACGCTCGTGAACGGCACCGGCGCCGGAAACGATTTTCTTGGCTGGCTGAATCTGCCGGTGGATTATGACCGGGACGAGTTTGCGCGCATCAAGCAGGCGGCAAAGAAGATTCAGCAGACCTGCGATGTGCTGATCGTCATCGGCATCGGCGGCTCGTATTTAGGGGCACGGGCAGCCATCGAGTTCGTAAACGGTCAGTTCTACAACCAGACCCGCCCGGAGGGCATTCCGGAGGTGTACTTTGCCGGCAACAACATTTCGTCGTCCTACTTAAACGACATTATCAAGATGATCGGTGACCGCGATTTCTGCATTAACATCATCTCGAAGTCGGGCACGACCACCGAGCCTGCCATCGCCTTCCGCGAGCTGAAAAAGCTGTGCGAAAGCAAATACGGCAAGGAGGGGGCGCGCGAGCGCATTTTCGCCACGACGGATAAGGAGCGCGGCGCGCTCAAAAAGCTGGCGGATGACGAGGGCTACGAGACCTTTATTGTGCCGGATAACATCGGCGGCCGTTTCTCGGTGCTCACGCCGGTCGGTCTGCTGCCGATGGCTGCAGCCGGTCTGGATATTGACGCGGTGATGGCAGGCGCTGCCGCCTCCCGCGAGGACTATTCTCAGGGCTCCTTGCACGACTGCGCGCGCTATGCGGCACTGCGCAATCTGCTGCTGTTCAAGGGCAAGACCATGGAGATCATGGTAAACTACGAGCCGTCGCTCGTCATGCTCGGCGAATGGCTCAAGCAGCTGTTCGATGAGTCCGAGGGCAAGGACCATAAGGGTCTGTTCGTCACCTCGGCGAATTTCTCCACCGACCTTCATTCCATCGGTCAGTTTATTCAGGACGGCTCGCGCATCATGTTCGAGACCGTGCTGTGGGTCAAGGAGCCGCGCTCCGAGATTACCATCGAGCATACCGAAGAGGACATCGACGGCCTGAATTATCTGGCAGGTCAGACCGTACAGTACGTCAATCAGAAGGCGTACGAGGGCACGCTGATCGCCCATATGGACGGCGGCACACCGAATATCATCATTGAGATCGACCGCACGGATGCTTGGCATTTCGGCTATCTGGTCTACTTTTTCGAGAAGGCCTGCGGCATTTCGGGCTACCTGCTCGGCGTAAATCCGTTCAATCAGCCGGGTGTTGAGGATTATAAGAAGAATATGTTTGCACTTCTGGGCAGATCGGGTTTCGAGGAGCGGAGAAAATACCTTGAGGCTCGTGTCAAGCTGGAAGACTGATCGTCCCTTTTACCCTTTTTGTTGATGGGGTATAACTCCGGTGATTTCACTAAATCACGCACATAACCGATACTGGATACCCAAAAGATGCCGAAGGCAACTTCGGCATCTTTTCATGCCTCGAAAGAAGCACAAAAATATTGTATGATACGAAAGAATTCTCCCTTTTCAGAATTGTGTACTTATGGGAAATGAGCTTATAAATATACATTGCAAACAGCAGACATCTATTTTATAATCAAATATAAAAATCGGAACTTGAGGTGATGAAACTATGGCTGAAATACAAATTGCATGGTTAGAATTGATGACAGTTGGAGGTCTTGGTGTAATATTAGTTCTACTAGGAGTTACTTTCAATATCATTGTAAAAAGACAGAATAAATTGTGTACAAAAAAGACAGACGGTATTGTTAAACAATATGGGTTTCCTGGAAATGGAAGAGTGTACCCAATCGTTGAGTACTTTGTGAATGGAACTTGTTATAAAGCAAAGAAAAAATTTCGAGGAATTATAACAACGCAACTATCAGGAGTACCTGTACCGATGAAATCAGAAGTCTATGAAGATGAAAAAGGATGGCTACATGTAAAAACTGGAGCTATTGCAAATTTGCGTCAATTTGCGGAGCAGTTGTGGCCTATCAACAGTAAGATGACAGTTTATTATAATCCAAACAATCCTAAAAAGTGCTATGTTGATAGACCAATTTCAAAAAGTTTTACTTCCATGATGTTTATCATAATGGGGACAGTAACAATACTCTCGAGTGTACTGGTATTCTTTTTGATGCAGTTATAAATTGCAAAAGATAATTGCTAATCAGACAACTTCCAGTTTGTTGAACTGAATAGCATATTCTGACCGATAGGAGCAAGGTTAAAACCCATCTTGCTCCTTTTCCAATGCTTAAAGTTCCGTCCAATCGACGGAGGGATTGGCGGATAGGCTTATATCAACACAAAAGGTACAAGGGAGGACTAATCCCTCTGCCGTATTCAAGGAGAGCGCGCTGTGCTCCCTCCTTTTTATTTTGCGCGTATGCCAAATTGAGAATGGAAAATGCCAAATCTCCACGCTCATTCTCCATTCTCAATTACTCCACCCTTGCGTAAATCCAGCCATTCCGGGCAAAATAAATGCGGTGATGAAAATGAAACTGCAAACTCCCGCAGTCTTTGCACTGGGTGCGGTCGGCTACGCCGCGCTTGAGCTTCTCTGGCGCGGACGCACCCACTGGACCATGGCGCTGACCGGCGGTGCGGTTCTGGTCGGTCTGCGGCGGCTGCGGCGGCGCGTACACGAGGAAAACCCGCTCTCCCGCTGCTTATGCGGCGCGGCGTGCATCACGGCGGCGGAGTATGTGGTCGGCTGCACGGTCAACCGGCATTTCCGGCTGCGCGTGTGGGATTACTCGCATGAATTCGGCAACGTTCAAGGACAGATCTGCCCGAAATACGCGGCGCTGTGGGCGCTGCTCTCCGCACCGATCATGCTGCCGAAATAAGGCAGAAATGTGTACCTCTCCCCTTGCAATACGGTTTTCAATGTCTTATAATAGTGGTAAACTATGCAGAAAAGGAGACACACCATGCTGATTGCAGTCAATGCAGGAAACAGCCGCGTTTTGCTCGGCGGCTATGAGGAGGACGGACAGGTTTTCTCTGCCTCCATCGCAACCGAGCCTAAGCTGACGCGCGACGACTACGCCTGCAAGCTGCAGCAGGTGCTTTTGCTGTACGGCGTGAACGTGCGCCGCATCCACGGCGGTATTGTCAGCTCGGTCGTTCCGAGCATGGTCGGCGTGCTCGAGGGTGCGCTGCGTCTGCTCGGCATCCGCGATGTCATCGAGGTATCGAGCGGCGTCAAGACCGGACTCAACATCCGCTCCGAGCAGCCGCGGCAGGTCGGCTCGGACCGCGTAGCCGCTGCGGTGGCCGCCCGTGCCAAGGGAAAGCTGCCGTGCGTGGCGGTTACGCTCGGCACCGCGACCACGTTCACCGCGCTCGACGGGTCCGGTGCGCTGGTCGGCTCAGCCATCACGGCGGGCGTGCAGCTGAGTCTGCTCGCGCTCCGCGAGCAGGCAGCGCAGCTTCCGGCGGTCGCCATCGACGCCAAGGACGAGGGCATTCTCGCCCGGAACACGGTCGATGCCATGCGCGTCGGCGCGGTTTACGGTGCGGCGTCGCTCGTGGACGGTATGGTCGAACGCTTTGCGGAAGCACTCGGCGAAACGCCCTATGTGGTGCTCACCGGAGAGCTTGCGCCGCTCGTCACTCCCTATCTGCGTATCCCGTTCGAGTACGATGAAAGCCTTGTGCTCGATGGTCTGCACCTGATTTGGAAGAAAAATCGGGGTTGAAAGAGATTTGGCAGCGAATTTCTATCGCTGACCACCACAATTTTTGTATTGCGCTGTACCTGTCAAAGCAGGACGGCAGCAGGAGGAATTACAAATGAATAACAAAACTACCAATGTACGGTATCTCGCGCAGCTGGCGCTGCTGGCGGCGATCGAGGTCGTGATGAAGCTGATGGGTCTGGGCAGCGTGCCGGTTGGTCCGCTGTACATGTCGTTCCTGACCGTGCCGATCGCTGTCGGCGCGATGACCATGGGGCCGACCGCCGGTGCGATTCTCGGCGGCGTATTCGGCTGTGTCAGCTTTAAGGATGCGCTTGCAGGCGGCGGTATGACCGGCATGTTCTTCCAGATCAGCCCGATCAACACCTTCGTTCTGTGCGTTGTCATGCGCGTGCTGATGGGCTGGTGTGTCGGCCTGCTGTTCCGCGTGCTGCGCCGCATGGACCGCAAGAAAAGCTGGAGCTATTTCGTCGGTGCGATGTCCGCGCCGCTGCTGAATACCATTTTCTTCATGGGTTACATCGTTCTGGTGTTCTACAAGACCGACTACATTCAGGAGCGCGTTGCCTCTCTCGGCGTGGCTAACCCGCTGTCCTTCGTGGTTGCACTGGTCGGCGTGCAGGGTCTGATCGAAATTATCGTCGGCTGTGCGGTCGGCGGCGTGCTCGCCCGTGCGGTAGCATCGTTCCTCGGTCATCGTGCGCCTGCAAAAGCAGAATAAATGATTGCTAATTTCGGCAGTTTCTCTCATTTTTCGCAGAGAAACTGCCGTTTTGCGTTCCCGGAAAACCTTTCCGCGCCCAGAGAATTTCCGTGCCGCCAAATGTCCGGCAGAATAGAAAAGGTTCACAGCGTTGTTTTCATGCTCTGCGCGGCATAGTAATAGCGGAGGTGAAAAAATGCAAAAAAATCACGCAAAACGCACGGCGCTCGCTCTGTTCCTGCTGTTTGCGGTAACAGTCTCCGCGCAGGCGGCAAAAATCGCCGAGGTCATCCCGATCGGGCACACGGTCGGCATCAAAATGCAGGCGGAGGGCGTGCTGATCGTGCAGCTGACCGAGGTGCAGGGCGCGGACGGCACGCGCTCCCCTGCGAAGGAGGCGGGCGTGCAGGAGGGCGATGTGCTGTGCCGCGCCGGTGAGACCGCGCTGCACTCGAACGACGATCTGCAGAAGCAGGTCGCGCTCTCGGCGGGACAGCCGATCAAGCTGACGCTCGAGCGCGGAGACGCGGAGAAAAGCGTCACGGTGACGCCGTGCAGGGACAAAACCGGTGCGTACCGCATCGGCGTGCTCGCGCGCGACAGTCTGGCAGGAATCGGCACGCTGACCTACGTTGACCCGCAGACCGGCGCGTTCGGCTCGCTCGGTCACGGCATCTGCGACAGCGAGACCGGTGTGCTGCTGCCGCTGCAGGAGGGCACGATCATTCACTCGACGGTGAGCAGCGTGCAGCGCGGCAAAGCGGGTGAACCGGGTTCGCTGCAGGGCGAATTTTCGACCGAAAAACCGCTCGGAACCGTGGCGCAGAACACAGAAAGCGGCATTTTCGGCACCATAACGGACGATTCGCTGTACAGCGAGCTGCAGTGCGTGCCGGTCGCGTCGGCAGACGAAATCAAAGTCGGTGACGCGGAAATCCTGTCCAACGTGGACGGTGACAGCGTGCAGCGTTATTCTGTCCAGATCGTCAAGCTCTATCCGGCGAACGACGAATACGGGCGCAGCATGATGCTCCGCGTGACAGATTCGCAGCTTGCGGAGAAAACCGGCGGCATCGTGCAGGGCATGAGCGGCAGTCCGATCCTGCAGAACGGCAAGCTGATCGGCGCGGTAACGCATGTGCTGGTCGATAATCCGATGGAAGGGTACGGAATTTCGATGGAGAAAATGCTCAAAGCGAGTTAGCTTTCATGAGCAATCAGGAATCAGCAGTTCGTAATTTGTGATGGGTTTACCTTGCGTTTGGGCGCACATTGTGCGCCCTTTCTTTTGGGTTAATCGCCACTGTTTTGTTGTCGAAAACCGCAGTTTTGCTTGTATTTTGTCTATTTCCGGGGAATTTTGAAAATATGTAGAAATTGCAAAAGCGGTCGGTCTGACCGGTCGTTTCGGGTAAATCGACAGATTTTGTCGAATTCTGTCTGCAATTTTCCGTCCACATTTTTACAAAAGGTCTTGCAAGTTATGGTAGTATATGGTAATCTATTGCCAAGAAAAAGAGATAAACTTTATCGGAAAGCTGGTTATGACATATGGATGAGAAAATTAGAGTTTTACTTGCAGACGACGACACCGAATTTTGCGCGCGTATGTCGGCGGTACTGGACAGTGCGGACGATTTTGAGCTGGTCGGCATTGCGGAAAACGGTGAAAAGGCACTTTCCGCAGTCAATGAACTGCGGCCGGATGTACTTATCATTGAACTGATGCTGCCGGTGATGGACGGCATGAGCGTGCTCAGCCGCCTGCACGAACAGGACGGACCGCATCCGGCGGTGATGGTATTCTCGGCGTTTGCAAGTCCGCAGATCGGCGCGGAATGCGCGGCGCTCGGCGTGGATCTGTTCCTGCGCAAGCCGATGGAGCCGCAGGCGGTCTGCGAACGGCTTCGCCTGTGGCGGACCGGTCAGCTGCGCGCGGTCAAGGCCGAGGAAAGCATGGCGCTTGAGCTCCGCGTGACCGAGGTGATTCATCAGGTGGGTGTGCCGGCGCACATCAAGGGCTACCAGTATCTGCGCGAGGCCATCATGATGGCGGTCGAGGATATCGAGTCGGTCAGCGCCATCACCAAGGTGCTGTACCCGTCGATTGCCAAAAAGTTCAAGACGACCTCCTCTCGCGTGGAGCGCGCCATCCGGCACGCGATCGAGGTCGCATGGGATCGCGGTGACATCGAAACCCTGCAGAATTACTTCGGCTACACAGTTTCGGGCATCAAGGGCAAACCGACTAATAGCGAATTTATCTCGATGATTGCCGACCGGCTGCGGCTGCAGATGCGGTTTGGGGCGTAAAGCAAATTTACAACGCAAAAAGCAGTAATATCATTCAGAAAACGATTTATCGGTATAGTATGCGTACTATTTACGCTGTTATGTGAATCGCAGTAAATCACTTGCAAGCCTGCCAACATAACGAAAGTATGAGTGAAACGCAGGTTTAAGCCTATAAGCTTTTTCTGATATTGTGAATAACTGAAACAATTTATCTGCAGCCTTTCCAACGAAAAACCGCAGCGCCCTCTCGGGCGCTGCGGTTCAGCTTGTCGAAAAAGTTAGATTTCTATTTTGTGCTTCGTGCGACAGCACGCATAAAATAGAATTTGCGCAGCAAATTCATAAAACCCGGGGGCGTGGTCCAGACCCCCCTCTCTTGCCGCTATGCGGCAATTCACCTTGTGTACCTCGGTTTTTATACAAGGGAAGAAAAAATGTGTCCGGAGGACGCGGTTTTTCTTCAGCATTCGATCGAAAGCGTGGTTTCGATCGAGAGGCTGCTCGAAAAACGATAGTTTTTCGACAGCCTCAACCGCAGCGCCCTCTCGGGCGCTGCGGTTTTCAGGTGATATGCATTTTCCTTATGTCAAATCAATGAGCCAATCTCGGGCGGTTCCGGCTTTTTCGGCTCGTTACGGTTTTCCACGCCGAGAACCTCTGCGCGGATGTCCTCCTCGATCTCCTTCTTGCTGCGGCGGCGGTCCAGACGCGAAATATACAGATACTTCCGGATCACGAACAGGATGCCGATCGACAGCACGGCGATCAGGTTCTCGATCGGCGAGGTATGCTCGACGATCATCTGACGCGCGATGGCGAGGAGCATAACGTCAACCACCGAGTCGATGGTGTAGCTGGTGATCATCTTGATCAGCTCGATGCCGATGATGATCAGGCAGGCCGAGCTCATGCGCGCCTGCAGATACGCCGGATCACCGAACAGCTTGTTCATATCGGTCATGGCGACCATGCCGATACCGGACACGATGCACGCGATCAGAATCACCATGCCAAGGGTGATCTCAACCGCTGTTGCGGCGTTGGAGAGCTTGTCTCGAAAATCAGAATTCATGGCAGTCTCCCTTTCTCTACTCCTCATTCTTTACATTCCCTTTTCTTCAGTTTTGTAATTTTTTATCAGTCTGTGTCTCATTCCTTGATATAAATTTAACATAGTTTTCACGCCTTGTCAATTATTTTAACAAGTTTTGTATGGTTCACTGGTTTTTCACAAGTTTTTTATGCACTTTATCCTCATTTTAGTTATTTTGCATAATAACTTTTTATTTTTGTTGTGAGAAATTATTCGCGTTTATTTTTTGACAAACTTATCATTGTTAAGCTATAATAATATTAGAGTAAACTAATAAAAAGGCAATGCCATGCAATCAAAGGCACTGCAAAGAAAATTCTTTGAAACGGGGTGGGCAAATGGCTAATCCGCTGTTGCAGCACTACATCAAGCTGACAGAATTTCTCGGACAGGCACTTGGACCGGATTATGAGGTTGCTCTGCATGATATGACCGACAAAAACCGCTCTATAGTAGCCATTGCCAACAATCACATCAGCGGCCGGGAGATCGGCGCACCGCTTACCAATGTGGCGCTCAAAATCCTGATGGACAAAAGCTACGAAACGCAGGACTACCGCCTGCACTACTGCGGTCTCTCTGCCGAGGGCAAAACGCTGCGCTCGAGCACAATGTTCATCAAGCACAACGGCAAGCTGGTCGGCATGCTGTGCATCAACTTTGACGACAGCCGGTATCTGGCCGCCAGCGAAAACGTGCTGCGGCTGTGTCATCCGGATATTTTTATCGACGACCATATTGCACCGCAGCAGGCCGAACCCGGTGATCCATTCCCGCGAGCGGTTCCGGCAACGACCGAGAGCTTCCACAACTCGATCGACGCGGTGGCAGGCGATGCGGTCGGCCGCGAGCTCATCCGCCTCGGCGTGACCGCCGACCGGCTCACGCCCGATGAACGGATGCAGATCATTGCTTCGCTTGAAAACGGCGGTATCTTCCTGCTGAAGGGCGCGGTCAAGGATGTGGCCGACGCGCTGCACTGCTCGCAGGCCAGTGTGTACCGCTATCTTTCCCAGATCAAAAAGGACGACAGCAATTCCGCTTCGGAATAACATTTTCACAATGCAAATGACAAAAACGGCAGAATCCGAGCGGAATGCTCGCGGTTCTGCCGTTTCACTTTTTTATCTGCTAAATTGCTCACAGGAGGTATACATTATGTTTCGAGAGTACATCCACCGGTTATTCTGGCTGATCCTGGGTGTTGCGGTCAGCTCGATCGGCATTGCGATGATGCTGCAGGCGAATGTCGGACTCGAGCCGTGGAGCGTGCTGCAGCAAGGCATGTCGCTGCGAACCGGCATGACCTATGGTACGGCGTCCGCTATCGCAGGCGCGGCAGCCATCCTCACGGCCGTGCTCTTCGGTGAGAGCTTCGGCTTAGGCACGATCATCAACATTGCGGGCTGCGCAGTCATAATCGACGCGATTCAGGCGGCGCACCTCATCCCGCAGATGCACGGATTGGTGAGCGGCATTGCCATGCTCATCGGCGGTCTGGAGCTGCTTGCGCTCGGCACCTGGCTGTACATGAAAAGTGCGCTCGGCAGCGGCCCCCGTGACGCGCTGATGGTCGCGCTCGCGCGTAAGTTCGGGCGGTCTGCCGGCGTGTGCCGCGCGGTCGTGGATGTGCTCGTAACGGTCATCGGCTTCTTTCTCGGCGGTCCGGTCGGTGTCGGCACCATTATTTCCGCCGTCGGACTGGGTCCGCTGATCAACCTCAATTTTGCAGCCGTGCGGTTCCGTCCGGCAAAAGTGCATCAGGAAAATGTGGCGGAAACCATTGCGAGAATTTCCGGAAAACGGTAATTCTCCATTTTTCATCATCAATTTCAATTTATTTGTGGTCGCATCTCCGGCACTGAATCATCTCGCTCATTGGGTCTGCCTTGAAAAACGCACCCGACCACGCGCAAATGCTCTGCAGGATCGGCACGGCATCCGTTTATGAGTGACTTTTCTTTTGCATATGCACAAAATTCTCCCGTAAAAACGCAAAAACCGCCCATAAGGACGGTTGATTGACAGGATATTGTCCGCATGCTATAATCAAATCAGCAAACGGTGAAAAAAGGTTGTTCCTCCCTCGATGAGGAGGGAGGTGATCGTGATGTCGCTGTCCGAAGCACTGCTTCTGTTTCAGTTGATCGCCATGATCGTCTTTGGTATCCTCGGATACATGAAGAAATAAACCAACCGCACCCGTTGTAAAGAGCGGCTTTCTTCTCGACATAAAATCGATCTGAGGAACGACCGCTCGGTGCGAACGAGCCGCCGTTTGTAGCTATATTATAGCGCGGCGCCCCGGTTTTGTCAAGTGACAGAACCGGGGCTGTTGTTTTTCACGCTTTTTTACAAAATCACATATTCTGTGCCCGATAATACGGAACCGGATCTGTCGTGCCGAACAGGCCGATGCCATCCATATCCTCGATGAGCAGCGTATCATCGGTTTTGCTGACATACAAATTCAGCCAAATATCGTCGCCGCTATCGGCTATGGACTGACACCACTCGGGCAGGCTCCCTACCGCCTCGGTATCGTACAGCGTGAACGCAACCGTGTACATATCGTACTGATCGGACGGATACGCCTCCGGATAGTAATACTCGTCGGGGTCATCGTACAGACACCACGCGTCGGCCGTGCTCTTGAACGTGCCGCCGTCCGCCGAGGTATACAGAATCGCCCATTCATCATTCGACTGGTCATAGTGCAGACGGAAGGTGTCGCTGTTATCGATCACCATGCCGCTGTCCGTGCCGAGAATGCTGCTGAGATCCTGCGCCGCATAGCTGTAATCCGAATCATAATCCGGCGCGGGGGAATTTCCGAAGCTGCTCTCAATTTCCGGCACCAGATCATCCACCACAAACGCGATCAGCGTCGGCACAAACTGCAGCAGAGCGATAACAATTATCGCAATCACCGCACCCTTTGCGCGTTTTTTCTTCGGCTTATCCTGGATGGGACGCGCCTTGCTCTTCGCCGTTTTCGCCGAGCTGCTGTTCTCTATCGTCGGATGATATTCGGTGTAGGTCTCGCGCGGCTTGCCGTGCCATTTCGGCGCGGGCCTCGTCATGCGGCCCTTACTGCCCGCGCGTGCGCCGCACATCGGACATACGCGTTCCTCATCGTCAAAATGGATACCACAGTGCTGACATTTCACAGGACACACCTCCCTTTTACTACCTCCATCATACCAGAGATATACCGTTCAGGCAAGAGAAAAAGGATACACAAGTGTGTATCCTTTTTCTGTTATTCGAGATTGAGCTTGTGCGTGAGAATCCAGCGCGTCACAAGGAAATACACCGCATCGCTGATGAGTTCGAATACGCAGCAGAACCGCAGCATGAGATGCGCCGCATCCATCGGCGTGATGGTCTGCATGGTGCTGTCAAGCCAGCGTACTATCGCATCGGCAAGCGCCTCCGGCATGACATTGCCCCCGCCCATCATCACCAGAAGCAGGAGAACCTGCAGGGCGGTAGAAAGAACAACGTACCACACGACCGACATCAGCAGGCGGTGCTTGCCCGCCAGATGGCCGAGCGCCATGCACATATAGACGAACAGCGCCATGTCCGCAATGCCGAGCACCGCCAGCACGAGCAGCTCCAGCCCGAACAGCAGGCCGCCGCTCCGCGCCACACCCTTTATCATATCGACAAACAGGGTGCCGAAGGACATATCGGCAAAAATGCCGATGCTGAGGAACGCCGCGATGCCGCTCAGCGCGATCATAACCACCGCGATAATGGTTTTACTGAGCAAATGCTGCGTCACCGTGACCGGCAGGGTGAACATGAGGTAGCCCTCACTGCCGAGCAGGTTTTTGTAAAAACGCTGGATGAGAATGACAGCCGTTACCACAAATGCCGCCATCATCACGCCCATATACAGCATGGAGCTGATGGCCGGCATCATAAAGCCGAACGTGCTGTTCTGCGGGATACTGTACAGCAGGTGCGTGACGAACGACATGAGAATCAGCACGCCGTACAGCGGCAGACAGATACGCGCACAGGCTTTCCACTCATATTTCAACAGCTTTAACATGCAAACACCTCCCGGAACAGTGCGTCAACCGATTTTCCGTGTTCCTCGCGGATATGGTCAACCGTATCGTGCAGCACCATCGCGCCTTCCTTGAGGAAAATGACCTCATCGAGCACACGCTCCACATCCGCGATAAGATGGGTGGACAGCAGAACGGACGCGTCCTCGCTGTAATTCGAGAGAATGGTGCTGAGAATGTAGTCGCGCGCCGCCGGATCAACACCCGCGATCGGCTCATCGAGCACATACAGCTGCGCCTTGCGGCTCATGGTGAGGATGAGCTGCACCTTCTCCTGATTGCCCTTGCTGAGCGTTTTCAGACGGCTGAGCGGGTCGATCCCCAGCGAATCCAGCATATCAGTTGCCTTTACGCGGTCAAAATCCGTGTAAAAATCCGCAAAGAACGAAATCAGGTCGTTGACCTTCATCGCATCGTTGAGATAGTTTTTGTCGGGCAGATAGCTGATGATGCTGTGCGTGTAGGTGCCCGGCGTCTGACCGTCAATGAGCACCGAGCCGCTTGTCGGCTGCAGCAGACCATTCAGCAGCTTGATGGTCGTTGTTTTGCCCGAGCCGTTCGGGCCGAGCAGACCGATAAACTGTCCGCGGCCGAGCGTCAGATTCAGATTATTGAGCGCGGTCTTTTTACCGTAGTTTTTTGTCAATCCCTGACAGATAACCAGTTCGTTGTTATCCATTGTTCTTCTCCTCCCCACTGCGTTTCTCCAGAAGCGCCACAATGTCCTGCTCGGTGAAGCCAAGCTGGCTCATGCCGGACAGAAATTCCGTGATGCGTTCTCCTGCGATCTGCTCTCTTACCTTACCAATCATTTCTCTGTCCTCCGTTACATAGCGTCCGCTCGTGCGGTTGGTGAACATCAGGCCTTCGCGCTCCATTTCCGCAAGCGCACGCTGCATGGTGTTCGGGTTGACACCCGCCTGAGCCGCCAGCTCGCGCACCGGCGGTACCTTTTCACCCGCCGCAAGCTGTCCGCTGACGATCTGCTCGGTCAGCTTTTCCACAAGCTGTTGATAGATCGGACGATCCCCCCGCAATTCCCATTGCATAAGCTCTCTCCTTTCGTTTTATTGTATTATGATAATAATATAAGTATACAGATTTGTCAATAGCCTTTGCTGAAATTTTTCTGCACCGCCCTGCGGGGTGCGCGAACTGCGCAGGCGGGTTCGCCCCTAACGGGCGGCTCCTTTTTCTTCACCGGCTGACCGGGGCACACGAACTGCCGCAGGCGGGTTCGCCCTAACGGGCGGCTCCTTTTTCTGCACCGGCTGACCGGGGCACACGAACTGCCGCAGGCGGGTTCGCCCCTAACGGGCGGCTTCTTTTCCTGCACCGGCTGACCGTGGCACACGAACTGCCGCAGGCGGGTTCGCCCCTAACGGGCGGCTCCTTTTCCTGCACCGGCTGACCGGGGCACACGAACTGCCGCAGGCGGGTTCGCCCTTTCCGGGCGGAGAGGTTTTCGCTGAGATTCAGCGGTGGGGATTCGCCGTCTGCGGACGGCGGGAGCGTCACGGCACCCGCGGCGGGGGCAAAAAGGAAGGACAACCTGCGGTTTTCCTTCCTCTTTGGACTCCTACCTTTCCCTTGCTTCCTAATCTGGCGCAGATTGCCTACATGTGACCGCTCCGACATGGGAAACGGCAGAGGATTTTTTCTTCCGTGTCTTTCGTAACCTGTTCGCAGGGTCAGATAACGTACTGCTACACAGACCGGCAACTCTGCGCAGGCGCGACATACCCGTGTCGCGCAACTCGTTTGCACGTTATTACGCCCAGCACCTACGGGTTTTAATTGATAACAAATGTTACCGTAGGGTGCGACGACCTCGGCGCACCGTATCAAACGGTTGGTACAATCTATCCCGTAGGGGCGAACAGTGTTCGCCCACACAACGCCACATTTGACGGTTTTCCGGGCGCACAATGTGCGCCCCTACGGTTATGTGCGTGCAGAGGGCATACAAAAAGGGCGGACACACTGATCCGCCCCTACGGTATGCTCTACCGTAACGATAATTACTAATTTCTAATTTCTAATTACTAATTCCTCGAAACACGTTCGGCAGGTACAGCTCATGCTTCGGAATCTTCTCCCACGAAAACGCTTTCACGAGCTCCTTCACGGAGACCGGCTCTGCGGTGTCGGTCAGTCCTGCGGCGCAGGCGAGTGCGCCGATGACCTGCTCGGGTGTGAATTTCTCCCGCAGGAGGCCGAGGTCGAGGTCCTCATCGCGCTTGGACAGGCGGCGTCCGTCATGGTCGCACAGCAGCGGGATATGGATAAATTTCGGCGGCGTGAAGCCGAACAGCTCATACAGCCAGATTTGGCGCGGCGTACTGCCGATGAGATCGTGCCCGCGCACGACCTCGGTCACGCCGGACAGGCCGTCATCCACCACGACCGCCAGCTGATACGCGAACACGCCATCCGACCGCCGGATGATAAAGTCGCCGCACTCCTCGGTGAGCGTTTCGGTATACGCGCCGTACACGCCGTCCGTGAATGTGATGGTGCGCTCGGGCACGCGCACGCGCGTTGCAGGCGCACGCTTTCTGCGCTTTTCGGCCACTTGCTCGGGTGTTAAATCGCGGCAGGTTCCGGCGTAGACCACCCTGCCGTCCGACAGGTGCGGCGCGCTTGCGGCGTGCAGGGCCGCTCTCGAGCAGAAACACGGGTACAGCAGACCTTTTTCGCGCAGAATCGCCTCGTATTTCTCGTAAACAGCCGTGCGCTCGGACTGATACGGGATTTCGCCGTCCCAGTCTAACCCTAACCACCGCAGGTCGTCGATGATAAGCTCCGCGAAGCTGCGCGGACACCGCATTTCGTCCAGATCCTCAATCCGCAGCAGAAATTCGCCGTTCTGCTGCCGCGCACTCAGCCATGCCAGCAGCGCGCACAGCACGTTGCCGAGGTGCATGCGGCCGCTCGGACTGGGTGCAAAACGTCCGATGGTGTGCATGTTTTTCACTCCTTATTGCTTTTCTTCTTGGGTTTCGGTGCCGGAAGTTCGTCATACATGGCACGCAGCAGCTTCTGCAGGAAGGCGGCATCGTCGGTTTTCGTCACCCGCAGCATGGGTTTTGCGCCGTCGTACGGAAATTCATAAGGCGCATCCGGAAGGCAGCTTATCGCAGCTTTGACCGGCTTGACCAGCAGGCGGTTATCATAAATTCCGCCGACGATTTTGCCATTGTAGTAGAGTATGTACTCCCCCATCATGGCTCGATGCGCTACGCCGTCCAGTCCGGACAGGTGGTCTAATATTTCCGCGAGAAATTCCTTTGTGGTTGCCATTATCGTCCTCTTTTCCAAGGTTTCTCCGTCACATAGCCTTTTTGATACCAGTATTCATCGTCAACGGGATTCATTTTGCGCTTTTTATGGAACAGGCGGTACATGTAAAACAATCCCTTGACCTTCGCGCACGGCGTGACATTTCCGGCATTTTTCCGAATGGCAGAAACCGTTTTCTCCACCTTTTGCTGAATTTTGTGCATGAAATTCTCGGGCATGCTGCTCCAGTCATATCCCCAGACAGCCTGCGTGATAACATGCGTGCGGCCGACGCCCCAGTAGTTCATGCTGTCGCGCAAATCCCGGACGGTGGATTTCATGCCGCCGCCCGCCGCGGTCGTGATGATGAGCGCCTGCTTGCACATCAGCGACAGGTCGGGACGGTGCACCAGCCAGCGGTACGCAAAGTGGTCGAGCAGGGTCTTGACCTGCCCCGGAATGTGGTAAACGTAGGTCGGCGCACAGAAAATGATCAGCTCGGAGTCGTCCATCGCGGCGATGAGCTTCTGCATGTATTCGTGCCCGCCGCACTTGTTCTCGCGGCCGTTCATACATGCATAGCAGCCCGCGCAGACATGCGGCATATCCTGCGGCAGATAAAATTCGTGCAGCGTGCCGCCCGAAAGCAGGCGGTCGAGCACCATCTGTGCAATGCCGTAGGTGGACGATTTGGTTTTCCGTTTGTGCGGATAGATTATGGTTATGTTCATAGTGAACATCCTTTCTTGTGTGGAACAAGTGACAGGATTAGGGATTTCCGTTTTGTGGACGAACACGGTTCGCCCCTGCGGCTGCACAGGTGCAGATCATTGACGAGTGACACGCTCTCCGCTCTCACGCATCCTCCTGCCCTCAAACTCCTACCTTGTAATATTACCACATTCACTCTATGCTTTACAACTCCCCTGCTCTCTTGTATAATGTAGGCAAACGAGGTGATACACATGAAAAAACGAATGCTTGCGCTGCTGCTGGGTCTGCTCTGCACCGGACTGACGGCCTGCGGCAGCACGGACACCGCCGCAAAGGACGAAACGCCGTCCGCGCCGACCGTCGATCAGCCCGAGCCGGAACCCACGCCGGAGGAGATCCGCCGGACGGCGGCGGAGCAGTATGCGGACGGCTTGACGCTCGAGGAGCAGGTCGCGCAGATGTTCTTCGTGCGCTGTCCGGAGACCGACGCGGCGGCGCTGACCGCGCAGTACGACATCGGCGGCTATCTGCTGTTTGCACGCGATTTTGACGGACAGACCAAAGAATCCGTCGCAAACACCATCGCAGCCTACCAGAATGCCGCAAAAACGCCCATGCTCATCGGCGTAGACGAGGAAGGCGGCACGGTCGTGCGCGTCAGCTCCAACCCGGCGTTCCGTGCAGCGAAATTCCGCTCGCCGCAGGCGCTGTACAGCGAGGGCGGCTTTGACCGCATCACGAGCGACACCGCCGAGAAGGATGCGCTGCTGCGCGATTTAGGTATCAATGTTAATTTTGCGCCCGTGTGCGACGTTTCGACCGACCCGAGCGATTTCATTTACGCGCGCAGCTTCGGCATGGACGCCGAGCAGACCGGCGAATACGTCCGCACGGTGGTCACGCAGATGGTCAGCGACAAGACCGGCATGGTGCTCAAGCACTTCCCCGGCTACGGCAATAACGCGGACACGCATACCGGCATCGCCATTGACGAGCGGCCGATGGACACCTTCCGGCAGTCGGATTTCCTGCCGTTTCAGGCGGGCATCGAAAGCGGGGCGCAGTCGGTTCTCGTCAGCCATAATGTGGTAAACTGCATGGACGCCGACCGACCGGCGTCGCTCTCAGCCGAGGTGCACCGCATTCTCCGCGAGGAACTCGGCTTTGACGGCGTAATCCTGACCGATGACCTGATCATGGACGCCATCCGCGATTACACCGGCGGCGAAAACGCGGCGGTGCTTGCCGTGCAGGCGGGCAATGATATGCTCACCTCGTCGGATTTCGAGACCCAGTACAACGCCGTGCTTGCTGCCGTGCAGGACGGCACGATTCCCGAGTCTCAGATTCACGCTTCCGCCGTGCGCGTCATCGACTGGAAAATGCAGCTTGGACTGATTTCCTATGATGCGTAAACAACAGAGTCCCGGCCTTGTCGCTTGACAAAGCCGGGACTCTGCGCTATAATCTTAAGTACAAACGGCGGCCTGCTGGTAACGGGCGGTCGTTCCCCATAGTTAAGTGTTTGAGGAAACGCCGCTCCGGTTACGGGGCGGTTATTTCTTTATGTATCCTAAGATACCAAAGACGATCGTGGTGATCAACTGAAACAACAGCAGCGTTTCGGAAATTGACATCCAGATCACCTCCCTTTTTATCGAGGGAGGAACAACCTTTTTTCACCGTTTGCACTTTGATTATAGCATGTGTGTCATATTGTGTCAATCAACCGTCTTTTCAGACGGTTTTTATTTTTTGCTGCAAGAGACGGACGCATGTATCCGTCTTTTTTTCTGTCATAAAATGCAAAAAACCGCCCCAAAAGGCGGCTTATTGACAGATTTCGATTTCATATGCTATAATCGAAACGGACAAGTTCACATAGCGGTCAGACCCTCTGTTCCTTTCCCGCTGTCTGCGGCAGGAAGGAGGTGGCGCGAATGCGGAAAAAGGCATTTCAGCTTTTCGTATGTACAGTAATCCTGCTGTACATCTTCTGTATAAAAGCGCGATGACCGCTCGTCTGACTCACGAACGGTCATCATAACAAATTTCGATGACTGAGGGTCTGACTGCTGAACAGTGTCCTCTTGGGTATATTATACCCGAGCAGCCCCGGCTTTGTCAAGCGACAAGGCCGGGGTTCCCTTTTACCTTTTGTGTTGATATAAGCCTATCCGCCAATCCCTCCGTCGATTTGACGGAGCTTTAAGCATTGGAAAAGGAGCAAGGTGGGTTTCAACCTTGCTCCTATCGGTCAGAATATGCTATTCAGTTCAACAAACTGGAATTTTCAAATTAGTCTTTGCAAATAACCTTTGAATCTTCACCATCAATTACAATTCCCTGACGGTTGTTAATTGGGCATAGATTCAAATCCGAAAACTCAGTCATTATTTTCTCGGTAACTTTCTTAAATGGTGCTGTAAGATAATGCGGAAGAACATAGAAATCAATCAAATCAAGCCCTGCATCATCTTCTTGTGAGTAGTCCTCCGGCTTTTCATCCATTTGCTCGATATATTGGATGCTTGGAGCGCATATAATTGCGCCTGCCGACTCACCGATCATCAATTTTCCATTTGCCAATTCCTTTTTCAGCAGTCCATCAGTTCCCGTTTTACGGAGCTGGTCCATAAGAAAGAAAGAATTTCCGCCGGTAAAATATATCACATCTGCTTCTTCAAAAACAGACTGTATCGTTGAATAAGCCTCCGTTGAAATATCAATTTCAGTTACGATCGCTCCCAACTTTTTGAATAATTTTCGAGCCGAGCCGACATAACCGGTGTAGCCTTCACGCAGTGAAGCTGTTGGAATAAATGCGACTTTCTTATTTTCAATTTCTTCCTTTATCAGACTTCCTACACTTGAAAAGTGCGAACATAAAAATAATTTCATCAATATTCTCCTTTATAAATTTCGATTTTTATATTTGATTATAAAATAGATGTCTGCTGTTTGCAATGTATATTTATAAGCTCATTTCCCATAAGTACACAATTCTGAAAAGGGAGAATTCTTTTGTATCATACAATATTTTTGTGCTTCTTTCGAGGCATGAAAAGATGCCAAAGTTGCCTTCGGCATCTTTTTGGTATCCAGTATCGGTTATGTGCGTGATTTAGTGAAATCACCGGAGTTATACCCCATCAACACAAAGGGTAAAAGGGACGGCCGGGGTTTTGCTATGCAGACGAAGTGCATGCTCAATTCATCTCAATCGCAGATATTCTTTCCGATATCCGCGGTGGCGTAGGCATTCTGCAGGGTTTTGCCGCGGGTGCCCGCCTGATACTCATAATACGCCTGACTGCCGATCATGGCGGCGTTATCGCCGCACAGGTGCAGCGGCGGCAGGAACAGCTGGACGTGCTCGCGCTTTGCCATGTCCTGCAGGGCCGCCCGCAGGAAGGAATTGGCTGCCACGCCGCCTGCACACACAACGCGCCGTGCATGGGTCTGCTTGACGGCCATCTCGAGCCGCGGCACGAGCGTATGCACGACAGCCGCGCAGAACGAGGCCGCGAGACCGTTCCGGTCGATGGTTTCGCCCTTTTGCTCGGCGTTGTGCGCCAGATTGATGACCGCCGTTTTGAGTCCCGAGAAGGAGAAATCCAGCGGCGCATCCTTGATGTGCGAATCCGGCAGCTTGTACCGCTTCGGGTCGCCGTCCTGCGCCAGCTTGTCGATCTTCAGGCCGCCCGGATAGCCGACACCGAGCACGCGGGCAACTTTATCGAACGCCTCGCCTGCTGCGTCATCGCGTGTGCCGCCGAGGATTTCAAACTCGGTGTAGCTTTTCACCATCACGATCTCGCTGTGGCCGCCGGACGCGATCAGTGTCAAAAACGGCGGTTTCAGCTCCGGATACGCCAGATAAGTAGCCGCAATGTGTCCTCGGATGTGGTGCACCGGAATGAACGGCTTATTCATCGCAAAGGCGAGCGACTTGCCGAAGTTCGCGCCGACGAGCAGCGCACCGATCAGTCCGGGCGCACAGGTCGCGGCAACCGCGTCCACATCGTGCTTGTCCATTTCCGCGTCCTTGAGCGCCTGCTCGGTCACGCGCACGACCGCCTCCATGTGCCGCCGAGACGCGATTTCCGGCACAACGCCGCCGTACAGCGCGTGCGTGGCGATCTGCGTGTCCACCACGCTCGACAGGATTTTTCGTCCGTCCTCGATGACGGCTGCCGCCGTTTCATCGCACGAGGACTCGATTGCAAGTATTTTCATGGTTAATCTCCTAAATTTTTCTCAAAGCACAGGCAGTTTTCCGCGCCCGCCGGACTGCCGTAGTACGGAATGACGCGATAGCCGAGCTTGGTGTACAGCGCCGCCGAATCCTCGGTCGTGCGAGCGGTCTCGAGGATGGCCTTGGTGAAGCCGTGCTTTGCCGCGTCCTGCTCGAGCGCCGTAATGACCGCGCTCGCAACGCCCTTTCGGCGGAACTCCGGCGCGATGTAAATGCGCTTGACCTCGAATGTCCCCTCGTCGATCTTCTTCCACGCGCCGCAGCCTGCGGGCTTGCCGTCCTCGTACGCGACGATGCGGCAGTCAAACAGATGCGGCAGGTTGTACTTGGCGTAGCGCTTCTCCACCTCACCGACGAGCATGAAATAATACTCGTCCAGCTTGGCGGTCAGGTCGTGAAAATCTCTGTTTTCCGCGTCAACAAAGCGAAGCTCCAGCATGGCAAAATCCTCCTTCAAATCAGTGAAATCGTCATTAAAACCGCGTTTTCTGTGGGATTGCTGTAAAAATTCTTCCGTTTTCCGACCGGCACAAATCCGGCTCCGGTGTAGAGCGCTATCGCCGGCGCATTGCTCTCGCGCACCTCGAGCGTCACAAACGCCAGCTTGTTTTCTCCGGCTTTCGCTGTCAGCTCGGCAATCAGCGCCCGCGCGATGCCCTGCCGCCGGAAGTCGGGCGACACGGCAACATTGGTAATATACCCCTCGTCGAGCACGGTCTGGCAGCCGACGTAACCCGTCGTTCTGCCGTCCTGCTCCGCCACAAGAAAGATGCCCTTGCCCAGCTCCTCGCGCAGCATGTTCTCGCTCCACGGCGCGTGAAAGCACGCGCGCTCGATCTCCGCCAGCGCCGCGAGATGGCGCTCCTGCATCACGACGATGTTCATCGGCTCAGGTTCTTGATGACCGCCTGCACGCCCTTGTCGATCTCGGCGGCAGACCGGCGGTAGGTGGCGAGATCGCCGCCGAACGGGTCGGAAATGTCCTCGGGCAGCAGTGTGAAAATCTTGTCCGCGCAGTCCGGGAACAGCTCGCACAGCCGGTCGTAGTGCGCGCCGGTCATGCAGACCAGATACTTCGCGTTTTCGGCCATCTCGGCGGTCAGCTGACGCGAGCGGTGCGCCGAAATATCCGCGCCGCGTTCTCCGGCTGCGGCAACCGCGTTCGCGGAAGCCGGAAGGCCGTTTTCGGTGTATAATCCGGCAGAAGCCGCCGTTAAACCGGTCTTTTCCTCGCCGTTATGTGCGCGGAAGAAGCCTTCCGCCATCGGGGAACGGCAGGTGTTGCCGGTGCAAAGAAAAATTATGGTGTCCATTTTATCCCTTCTCTAATTCGGAATCTGTTTCGTAGGGCGGGGCAGCAAATTATTTCGCATCGTACCAGCTGTGCCCCGCCTTGGCCTCTGCCACGAGCGGTGCATCCATCTTGAATGCGTTCTCCATCTCCTCGGTGAGCAGACGCATGGCGGTTTCCTGCTCGTCCTTCGGTGTCTCGAGGATAAGTTCGTCGTGCACCTGGAGAATCAATCGGCTCTGCAGACCGTCTCTCAGCAGGCGGTCGCGGACGCGTACCATGGCGATTTTGATGATATCCGCGGCGGTGCCCTGAATCGGGGTATTCATCGCAACACGCTCACCGAACGAGCGCATATTGAAGTTCTTGCTCTTCAGCTCGGGCAGCGCGCGGCGGCGGCCGAACAGGGTCGTAACGTAGCCCTGCTCCCTGCCGGTCTGCTTGATGTCCTCCATATATTTTTTAACGCCCGGATAGGTGTCGAGGTAGGTTTTGATAAACTCGCCCGCCTCTTTGCGCGTTACGCCGATATCCTGCGCGAGCGAGAAATCCGAGATGCCGTACACGATGCCGAAGTTGACCGCCTTGCACGAGGAGCGCATCTGCGGCGTGACCTCCTCAAGCGGCACATGGTAGACCTTGGCAGCCGTCGCAGCGTGAATATCCTGCCCGTGCTTGAAAGCTTCGATCATGTGCTCGTCCTGCGAGATATGCGCGAGCACGCGCAGCTCAATCTGCGAATAATCCGCGTCAATCAGGACGTGATTTTCGTCCGGTGCGACAAACATGCGGCGCAGTTCGCGGCCAAGCTCGGTGCGGACCGGAATATTCTGCAGGTTCGGGTCGGTCGAGGACAGACGTCCGGTGGCGGTCACGGTCTGCTGAAAATGCGTGTGAATGCGTCCGTCCACCGGGCTGATGACCTTGAGAAGTCCCTCAACGTAGGTGCTTTTCAGCTTGGTCAGCTTGCGGTACTCGAGGATGCGCGGCACGATCGGGTGGTCCTCCGCGATACGCTCAAGCACCTCAACGTTGGTGGAATAGCCTGTTTTTGTCTTTTTCGGGGCGTGCAGGCCGAGTTTCTCGAACAGCACCTCACCCAGCTGCTTGGGACTGTTGATGTTGAACTCGCCGTCCGCGTCATGATAAATCTGCTCGGTCAGGTCGCGGATACGCACATCCAGCTTGTCACCGAAGGCACGCAGCTCATCCGGCTCGACCGCACAGCCCGCCGCTTCCATCTCAGCCAGCACGCGCAGGAGCGGCAGCTCGATTTCATAGTACAGCTTCCTCATGCCGAACTGCTCAATCCGGTCAGCCGCCTCGGCGTAAATGGCGCGCAGCGCACCGACATGCTGCGCCACGGCCTTCTCGGTGTCCTCCTGACCGCCGAGCAGCGAAACCGCCGCCGGATCGTCCAGATCCAGCTCCGGCAGCTCGGCATTGCAGTACGCGAGTGCAAGCCGCGGCAGGTCGTAGCCGGACTGGGTCGGGTCGAGCAGGTACGCCGCGATGGCAGTGTCAAACACGATGCCCTTCGGGTCCATGCCGCGCTGCAGCAGCGCCCGCACGGCGGCCTTCGCATCGTGCAGCACGAGGGACAGCGTGCCGTCGAACAGGCGGCGCAGAATGTCATCCCATGCCGCACCGAAGCTCTCCGCGAACAGGATGTGCGCCGTGTCGCCGTCCAGCAGGCAAACTGCACCTAAGGTCTCCGGCACGATGGCGTACACGCGGTCGCAGTCGGTCAACGAATCCATTAAGTTGAACGCTTCGAGCACATTCTGGGCTCGTTCTGTTTTCAGCTCCGGCAGACGCGGCGCGGACACGCTCTCGCCCGAAAGGTCAAACCGCTTGATGAAGTTCTTGAACTCCAGCCGGGTCAGCAGGTCGTAGAGCGCGGTCTCGTCGATGTCCTGCGCGGGCAGGTGCTCCACATCGAGGTCGAGCGGCACGTTGCGGTCGATGGTGGCGAGCCAGAAGCTGTCCTTCGCGGACTGCTCGCCGTTCTGCAGCTTGGTGCGCGCGCCCTTTTTGATGCGCTCGTCCTCGATATTCGCGTACACGCCCTCGAGCGTGCCGAAATCGTGCAGCAGCTGCATGGCGGTCTTTTCGCCGATGCCGGGCACGCCCGGAATGTTGTCCGACGAATCGCCCATGAGCGCCTTGAGATCAATCAGGCGAATCGGGTCGAAGCCGTATTTCTCGCGGAAAGCGGCGGTGTCGTAGGTCTGATAGGTGGTCTGTCCCATGCGGGTGGAGACCAGCATAACGGTCGTGCCGCCGCCGACCAGCTGCAGGCTGTCGCGGTCACCGGTTACGACCACACAGGTGTCGCCGTGCTCGTCCGCGCGGCGGCTGATGGTGCCGAGCAGGTCATCCGCCTCGTAGCCCGCCTTTTCGCAGCGTGTTACGCCCAGGGCATCGAGCACCTGCTTTGTCATCGGCAGCTGCGCCGCCAGCTCATCCGGCATGCCTTTGCGGGTTGCCTTGTAGGTGTCGAATTTGAGGTGACGGAAGGTTTTCTCCTTCACGTCAAAGCAGACGATGGTGCGGTCGGGCTGCTCCTCGTCCTGCAGTTTGAACAGCGTAGCCAGAAAGCCGTAAACCGCGTTGGTGGGCAGTCCCTCGTGGTTGGTCAGCTGCCGGATACCGTAAAACGCGCGGTTCAATATGCTGTTGCCGTCTATCACCATGATTTTCATGTGTATTTTCCTCGCTCATTGATACATTATATATAGTATACCACATTTTCGTTTATCCTGCCACTGCTTCAAGCGCCATCCGCATCGCGCCGATGAGCGCCAGATGGGCGGGATAGTAAATATAGAAAAAGTGCTTCATTTTCCATTTGCCGCGCTCATTGCCGAGCAGCAAAATCGGGAAGATCGCCAGCACGCAGAAGCGCTGCAAGCCGCCCATCACACCGGCAAGCGCCAGCAGACCGATCGCAAAACCGAGCCGCTCACCGATGACCGGCGGAATGTCGGCGAACACGCGCTCCCAGAGCAGACGTCCGGCTTCGGCGTACAGCGGCAGCAGCACGCCGGCGAAGCCGTAGTCGATGTAGACCGTCCGGCACAGCAGGTAAAATGCGGCGGCAAGCGCGGCTGTCAATGCCAGAAAGCGCAGTTTTCCGCTGCTTTCCCACGCCTCCATACCGTACAGCAGCAGAATGGACATACTCAGCGTGATAAGCGCGTTTCCGCAGAAGCCGCCGAACGGCAGGAACGCGATAACGCACACTGCGCCGCACGCGAACACGCTGCCGAAGTATCGGGCTTTGTTCCGCGTATAGCGGCAGCCCTCTGCGATGCAGTAGGAGAACAGCGGAAACGCCAGCCGTCCGATCACGCGCAGCCACACCGCCTGCGGAAAAAATGCCGCGCCAATGTGGTCGAGCGTCATGCACACCATGGCGAGAATCTTCAGTTGGTTCTTGGTCAGCAGTTTCACGCGCGTTCGCCACCTTTATGTATCAATTATAGCACGCCGAGTGGGAAAGGCAAAGGGCGTTTTGCGCCGTACCCACGGCGGTGGGCAAAAAGGGTAGACACCTACGGTTTCTACCCTCTTTGAACACCCGTTTCCCTTGGAAGCCTACCTTGGGTGCAGATAGTAGACTGCGTAAGCAGGAAAAGGAACGGCAGTCGGTCTACCTTTATTGTAGGGGCGCGCATTGCGCGTCCATTTCTCTACCTCTACGCAGTGTCGGATACCGTACTGCTACACAGGTCGGCTACTTCCAGCAGGCGCGGCACAAGGTGAATTGCCCGAAGGGCAAGAGAGGGTCCCCTGGGGGATCCCCGTGCCGCGCAACTCGTAAGTCTGGAGTTTGCGGACAGCACCTACGGATTAGGCGTTCGGTGCAATTTATCCTCATAGGTGCCGTGTGTTACAACGTGCCAAGGATTTGCGCGGCACTGCTATGCCGCGCTCTGCGTTGATTAACCCGCATGTGTAGCAGTACAGCAGCCGAAATGCGGAAAGGTGTTATACCACGCGGTAGTAAAAATCCTCTGCCGTTCCCTTTTTTCAACGCTTACGCAGTCTACCATCTGCACCCAATCCCTTGAGGGAAAAGGGGAGATTCACAAGAGGGTGGAAAACCGCAGGTTGTCTACCCTCTTGTGCGCCCGCCGCGCGTAGCGGCACTCCCCGTCGTGGTTCACGGCAAAACTCTCCGCCCGGAAAGGGCGAACCGCCTGCGCGGTTCGGGCACACCGCAAAAGCTCTGCCTGCGAATCCCTGTCCGAGAGTACGATCTTAACGCAAAAACCGTCCGGCACCGGAGTGCCGAACGGTTTAGAGAGGTGTTTACTTTTTCTTGTCCGGAGGCGCTGTGTGATGACAGCTGCCGCCGCAATGTGCGCAATCGCCGCTGCAGCCGACGGACTTCTTGACGAAGACCGAACGAACCGCGAAGAACACGACAGCCGCTACGATCAATACCAGAATGATATCACCAATACTCATGGTTAAAGCCTCCTTTCAAATCCGAAAGAAATCAGTTGGCGTCCACGCTCATGCGGCGCAGGCCCTCGGTGGAGTCAGCCTTGGCCGGCTTGCGGAACAGCAGGAAGATGATCAGCGCGATGAATGCGATGGCAACGACCGTGCCGACACCGAAGGTCAGCTCGCCGGTGATCAGACCGCCGATCTGATAAATGATGGTGGATACAACGTAAGCGTAAGCACACATATAGCCGATTGCGAAAGCAGTCCACTTGCCGTTGTTCATCTCACGCTTGATGGCGCCCATTGCCGCGAAGCACGGTGCGCACAGCAGGTTGAACGCCATGAAGGCATACGCGCCGACCTGCGTGAAGTCAGCAGCCAGCTCGCTCCAGATTTCGGAGCCGTCCTCGGCAACCTCGCCGACGAAATGATACAGCTGACCGAAGGTAGCAACAACGTTCTCCTTTGCGACCAGACCGGAGATGGCGGCAACGGTGGATTTCCATGTGCCGAAGCCCGGCAGCGTGAAGATCGGAGCGATAACAGAGCCGATACGCGCCATGATGGAGTTGTCGATATCGGCTACCGCGCAGAATGCGCCGTTCTCCCAGCCGTAGCCAAGGGTGAACCACATAAAGATAGTGGACAGCAGGATGATGGTGCCTGCCTTCTTGATGAAGGAGGAGCCGCGCTCCCACATGGAGCGGAATACGTTGCCGGCGGTCGGAACGTGGTAGCTCGGCAGCTCCATGACGAACGGAGCCGGGTCGCCGGTGAAGATCTTGAACTTCTTGAGCATGATGCCCGAGATGATGATGGACAGCACGCCCAGAACATAAGCGGAGAATGCGATGGTGCCGGAGCCGCCAAAGAACGCGCCTGCGAACATTGCGATGATCGGCAGCTTAGCGCCGCACGGTACGAAGCAGGTGGTCATGATGGTCATGCGGCGGTCGCGCTCCTGCTCAATGGTACGGGAAGCCATGACAGCCGGTACGCCGCAGCCGGAGCCGATCAGCATCGGGATGAAGGACTTGCCCGAAAGACCGAACTTGCGGAAGATACGGTCCATGATGAACGCAACACGCGCCATGTAGCCGCAGTCCTCGAGGATAGCGAGGAAGAAGAACAGGATGAGCATCTGCGGAACGAAGCCCAGAACCGCGCCGACACCGGCAACGATACCGTCCATTACCAGGCTGTAAACCCAGCCGTCCTCGTTAACGCCCATGGAGGCGAACAGCTTCTCCAGCAGCACCGGAATACCCGGCACCCATACACCGAAGTCAGCCGGGTCCGGCTCCTCGGCGGTCATGGTCTCCTCGAAGGTTGCAAGAGTAACGTCCTCGGTGGTGACTTCACCGGAGTCCTCGTCCTCGAACTCGGCAGTGCCGACAACCGATGCAGCAGCCGGGTCTGCCTCGATGGCAGCAGCTGCGTCAGCGATGGCGGTCTCGTCAGCCTCCTCGGCCTCGAGCGCCTCGGTCAGAGCAGCAGTGTCGATGCCGGCCTCGTCAGCAGCCTCGAGCCATGCATCGCGGCGGGTGATCTGGTCGTCGTACTCAGCGGTTGCTTCCTCATAGTCAGCAGCGCCGATGGTGAACAGATGCCAGCCCTCACCGAACACACCGTCGTTCGCCCAGTCGGTGAAGATGCCGCCCGCGGTGGTTACGGAAACGTAGTAGACCAGCCACATGACCAGTGCGAAGATCGGCAGAGCGAGGATTCGGTTGGTAACAATGTGGTCGATCTTATCCGAGGTGGACAGACCGGTCTTTTTCTTCTTTACACAGTCCTTGACCAGCTTGCCAATGTACTGATAGCGCTCATCGGTGATGATGGACTCCGCGTCGTCGTCAAGCTCCTCCTCAACGGCGGTGATGAGCTTCTCGATCTTGTCCTGCACGTCCTTGCCGAGCGTAAAGCGCGCCTGCACCTTGCTGTCGCGCTCGAACAGCTTGACAGCGAACCAGTGGCGCTGTGCCGGCTCGGTAACGTCTGCAATCAGCTTTTCGATCTCGTTTACCGCATTTTCAACGGTGTCGGAGAACTTGATGCGTGCCGGAGCCTTGCCTTCCTTGGCAGCCTTCTTTGCCGCCTCGACCAGCTCCTTGGTGCCCTCTCCCTTGATGGCTGCGGTCTCAACGACCGTAACGCCCAGTTCCTTGGACAGCTTCTTTACGTCGATCACATCGCCGCGCTTCTTGACGATATCCATCATGTTCAGCGCCGCAACGACCGGAATGCCCATCTCGAGCAGCTGGGTAGTCAGGTACAGGTTGCGCTCGATGTTGGAGGCATCCACCAGATTCATGATGGCCTGCGGCTTCTCGTTTACGAGATAATCACGCGCAACGACCTCCTCCAGCGTGTACGGAGAGAGGGAGTAGATACCCGGCAGGTCGGTGATCAGGACTTCCTTGTCGCCCTTGAACTTGCCTTCCTTCTTTTCCACGGTAACACCCGGCCAGTTGCCGACATACTGGGTCGCACCGGTCAGATCGTTAAACATCGTGGTCTTGCCGCAGTTCGGGTTGCCGGCAAGTGCCAAACGAATTGACATGTTTTTTCCCCTTTCTTGGGATTAGTATCTGCTAACCCCTATGTAAAAAAAATTTAACGAATTTTCGTCTGCCGCAAAGCGATATCCGCGCTTCGTGCGAAGCACGCATAAAATCGGATTTGCAGCGCAAATCCATAAATTCCGGGAGCATGGCCCAGGCCACCCTCTCTTGCCGCTATGCGGCAATTCACCTTGTGTATCACGGAATTTATACAAGGGACGAAAAAATGTGCCCAAAGGGCGCGGTTTTTCGTCAGCCCTCGATTGAAACCGTGGTTTCAATCGAAATCAGTCTACCTGAATCATCTCGGCGTCTGCCTTGCGAAGCGACAGCTCGTAGCCGCGCACGGTGATCTCAACCGGATCGCCCAACGGCGCTACCTTGCGGACATAGATCTCCGCACCGCGGGTGATACCCATATCCATGATACGGCGGCGGGTTGCACCCTCGCCCTCAATCTTGCGGACGGTTACGGTGGAGCCGACCGGCGTGTTTCTCAGATTGCTCATTTGCGTTTGCCCCCTTTGCAATTAAACCATAATGCGCGAAGCCATCTGCTCGGAGATTGCGACGCGCGCATCCTTCACGTTTACGATCACGTTGCCTGCCAGAGAAGACACAACAGTGACCTTTGCGCCCTCGACAAAGCCGAGATTCTGCAGGAACTTTCTCGTCTGGTCTTTTCCTCGAATGGTCTTTACGGTGGTCTCTACACCAACATCCATTAACGTAAGCGGCATAATGGTAATCCTCTCCTTTTCTGTAATCTCTGCGCGAAAAAAAGTGTTTTGTATCAGGTTAGACCGCTCTAACCTATTTATCATTTGAAGTTTACACCAGCTAACCTTTTGTGTCAATACGGAAAAAGCAAGTTTGTCAAAGCTAACTAATCTGCACAGAGTTTGCCGTGACTAATTGTGCAGTATGCTGTCGCTAACTGTGGGCATCCTGCAGATAGGAGGAAGCCCGCGGCCATTGTTCCGGATGACCGCGGGCTCATGTTATGTTTTGACATACCGGGCAGTATGCCATGGGGTTTCCCCCGGGACAAGAAAGGATATTTGTATCATAACTGATACCGTCGTATCAGTTACGACCGTGAGTTAATTCGTTTGAAACCACGGTTTCAAACGAGGGACTTTGCCGAACGGTGTTCGGACAAGGTCCGGGTCGCAATCTGCGCGCCGCACGCGGCACACAGCATTGCTCTTAGGAGTATAAAAACCGTGATTCATGCTCCCGGTTTTTATGGATTTGCCTTGCAAATCCTATCGAAATTGCGCTTCGCGCAGGTAATATGAAGCGCGTTAAGAGAATTGCGGGATTGTTTAGAATGCTGCGAAGCCCTTGCCGAACTCCTTGCACTTTGCGATGCCGTCGTCGTCCGGGGTTTCGTTGAGGATGAGACCCTCATCGGTGTAGATGACAGCGTTTGCGTCGTTGGTACGCTGTACCCAGTCACGCATCCACTGGCCGTCGCCCCAGCCGTAGGAGCCGAACAGTGCAACCTTCAGGCCGGAAATCTTGCTCTCCAGCTCGGTGAAGAACGGGTCAAACTCGGTCTCCTCGAGAACCTCAGCACCCATTGCCGGGCAGCCGAGAGCGATCTTTGCGTACTTAACAGCGTCAGCCGGGGTGGTGTCCGCAACGTTCAGTACGTCAACTTCCATGCCGCCCTCGCGGATGCCGTCTGCGATTGCGTTTGCCATCTGCTCGGTGTTGCCGGTCTGGCTCCAGAAAATAACTGCTGCTTTGCTCATGATAATTTTGCTCCTTCGCATGTATTGTTCTATATTTGTAGTTCTATCGAGTTATGCTATGCTGCAAACACTTCGAGAAGGGTTTCGCCCTTGTCAACGCGTCTGGTCACGGCGTGGCATACCCGCGATAGGCGGTCAAACAGCCGGGATGCCGCTTCGGCATCGCCGTACACCTTCCAGAGACCGCTTAATTTGCAGCCCTTTCCGGCGTATCGAATAAAGCCCACAACGTCCTCGATCGGGTATCCGAGGAACAGTCCGATCTCGTGCGGAAAGTCCTTGGACATGGCGATGCGGCGCTTGAGATTGCGCAGCAGTACGTCGAGCGGCTGACCGACCGGGTACGCAAAGTGCCGGAGCACATGCTGCACCTGCGGGTCCGCCATGCGGCGTTCAAGCTGCGGCTTGCTGTATACCAGTAAGAGGAAGCGTGCGCTGCAGGCGCAGACGATCTCGAAGTGAATCTCTCGCGCTGCGAAAGCATTGCGGTATTCGCTGAGCCGCTGCGGCAGATCGGGATATAAATTCCGGTCGCACGACACCAGACTTGCCGGTTTGATGCCCGCCAGCGTCGGCGAGCAGTAGGTCGCTAAAAGTCGATCCAAGCCATTTTGCATTGCTGATGCACCTCCCGTTTACAGTATTTCCGGTCTGTACGTTTGGTATGCGGTTTTCCCGAACCGCGCGGCTGCGGTTAGCCATTCAGCCGCGCAACGTTTTAACGGTTTTTGTTCGGAATGATGCGCAAAATACAGAGGAAGCTGTTTCTTTTATAACTTTTCAGCACGTTCCCGTTCCGTGAGGAAGCGTGCCGGTCAACGGGGCGTATCAGTAAGCCTCGGCTAACCATGTATATAAGTTAGCATATCCTAACCGATATGTCAAGCACTTTTTCGAGAGAAATTTTCGACCGGATTCCGCGTGGTTAGGTTTTGCTAACTATACCGTTCGGATAGACGTTTTCTCGGCGTGAGAATGGGCGTTTTTCTGTCTTTTCGGGCGGGAAAATTTTTTCGGGATTTCCCGGATTTTCTGTACCGACCTAACGGGGTGCGCGAACTGCCGCAGGCGGGTTCGCCCTGACGGGGCGGCTCCTTTTCTGCACCGGCTGACCGGGGGGCGCGAACTGCGTCAGCGTGTTCGCCTTGACGGGCGGCTCCTTTTCTGCACCGGAAAGCCGGGGCACGCGAACTGCCGCAGGCGTGTTCGCCCTTTCCGGGCGGCTCCTTTTCTGCACCGGAAAGCCGGGGCGCGCGAACTGCCGCAGGCGGGTTCGCCCTTTCCGGGCGGAGAGTTTTTCGCTGACCCTCAGCAGGGAGGATTCGCCGTCTGCGGACGGCGGGAACGTGCCGCGCCCCGCGGCGGGGGCAAAAAGGAAGGACAACCTGCGGTTTTCCTTCCTCTTTGAACTCCTACCTTTCCCTTGTTTCCTAATCTGGCGCAGATTACCGACATGTGACCGCTCCGAAATGGGGGAACGGCAGTCGGGTTACCGCAGCGTATCTTTCTCCGCCTTTTCGCAGTTCACAGACAGCGTACTGCTACACATACGGGCTACTCTGCGCAGGCGCGACATAACAGTGTCGCGCAAATCCTTGGCACATTGTAACGCACGGCACCTGCGAGGATAAATTTCACCGAACGCCTAATCCGTAGGTGCTGTCTATCATAACGCGCTAACGAATTGCGCGGCACGATTATGCCGCGCCCTGCGTAGATGAACCCACATGTGTAGCAGTAATGTATCTGACACTGCGAACAGGTTGAGAAAGATACGGAAGAGAAACTCCTCTGCCGTACCCCTATTTCGCAGCGGTCACATGTCGGCAATCTGCGCCAGACTATCCAAGGGAAAGGGGTGATTCACAAGAGGGTGGAAACCGTAGGTGTCTACCCTCTTGTGCCCCCGCCGGGTAGGCGCACTCCCCGCTGAGGTTCAGCGAAAAACTCTCCGCCCGTTAGGGGCGAACACGCTAACGCAGTTCGAGCACCCCGCTCAGCCGGTGCTGAAAAACGAAAAGGGCATACCTTTCGGTACACCCTATGTATAAATTATTCCACTTCCACGCCGTTGATACGCGCGGACTCATCCCCGGTGAGCGGTATGACAAGGCATTTCTGCCCTTCCACGACCTCGGTATGGACGTTTACGGCTCTCTCCTGCGGCATACGCACGTCGATGACCGTGCCGGTCTCCCACGGAACATCGTCCTCGTCCGTGTCGGCGGCGTTTGCCGCCTGATGTGCCAATTCCTGCTGCAGCACTGCCACCTTCTGCTCCAGGGCGGCGGTATGCGCCTTGACCGTGCCCTCCTCGACCAGACGGCTGTCCAGCACGTTATGCGCCTGCGGCGGCTGGTCGCCAAACACCTGCTCATACGACTTCTCGATCTGTGCGCGCACCTCGTCCGGCACCTCGGCCTCGGTCGCCAGACCGGAAACCGCCTCGGCGGTCAGCTCGACCGGCGGCAGGCTCTCGTCCTCCTCCCGCTCGGCCACCATCGCGCTGATAGTCTTCTGCATCTGGAAAAACGCCGCGTCCGCCTGCTCCTCATCCTCACCGAAGGCGTCGTGCACCACGTTCTTGAATGCCAGCTTGTCCTCGGCAGCCGTGCGCTGCGCGACACAGCCGAGCACATTCTCGATGAACTCCGGATGCGAGGGACGGCCGGTCTTGACGTAGTACATCACGGCGTTGACATCGCTGCCGCGGTTTGCAAACGCCGGGTACACAAAGCCGAGGTCGGGCAGACCGACCACCCAGTCGCGCTCCCGCGCACCGATGCGGTTTTCGTCCTCCTTATAGCCGAGCGCAGGCTTCGCCAGCTCGACCGGGCAGACCGCGCACACGCAGTACGCATACAGCTCGGTGGACTCGTCCTGGTCCTCGCCCGAGGTGGCCTTGCTCGGCACGTCGTACACATCGTGGTAAACCACGATCAGGTAGTTGCCCGGGTAGCTGTACTCCTCGATCACCTGCTCGTACAGGCGGTCGAGCAGCTCCTCGTTCGCCAGCTTGCTGTCCTTGAGCGTCAGCAGGTATTTCTGGTGCTCGATGCCGCTGTCGCTGCGGTCAAACTCCAATTCCAGCAGGTTTGCGCCGAGCGTGCCGCTGAACGTCTTTTTGGCGATCTCGAGGTACTTGTAGTATTCATCCTCTTCCAGTTCGGAAAACTGCTCGGTGAACTTGGTCACGATCTGCTTGCCGCTGTTGACGTAGCAGCCGCACAGACGCCCGAACGTGCATTCGGTCTTTTTCAAACGGCGGCGCAGCTCCTGCACATCGCCCTTGGTGATATTCATAGGTTTCGCTCCTTAGCGTGTGGATTCGGTATATACAAGTATACGGCATTTTCCATGCAAAAGGCAAGCATTTTCACACAAAAAGCGGCCGACCGGGTAAGGTCAGCCGTAAATTGACAGGTTTTGCGCCTGTGTGATATACTTGTCATAAGGAAACGCCTGTTTGCATGGACAAACGGTCAGCTCCTCTTTTCCTCCCTCGGTTTGAGGCGGAAAGGAGGTGGCGTAAATGCGGAAGAAAGCACTTCAGCTTTTGGTATGTGCAGTCATTGTATTGTACATTTTCTCCGTATATGCGCGATGACCGTCCGGCGGCAACCGTACGGTCATCTGTGAAAACTTTTGACTGAACTTGGGAGCTGACCGTCCAACGGACGGCGTTTCCCTTTAATTACATTATAGCACACTTTCAGGTGCTGTCAACCTGCGGAAATTGACATTTTTCGCACGTCCTGTTATACTTAACTCGTGGAAACGCTGTTGCACACGCAGTGAGCAATCACTGCAGGCGGTCAGATCTTCTTCTTCCCCACGGTCTGTGGGCGGAAGGAGGTGCTGCGCATGAGGAAGAAAGCCTTTAAGCTTTTTATCTGTGCGGTCATTGTACTGTACATGTTCCTTATAAATGCGCGATGACCGCTTGGCTCGTACCCCAAACGGTCATCGTCTTAAAACATGGTGATTAGTTGTAAGGTCTGACCGCTGTACACAGCGTTTCCCTTTAATTACATTATAGCACACTTTCAGGTGCTGTCAACCTGCGGAAATTGACATTTTTCGCACGTCCTGTTATACTTAACTCGTGGAAACGCTGTTGCACACGCAGTGAGCAATCACTGCAGGCGGTCAGATCTTCTTCTTCCCCACGGTCTGTGGGCGGAAGGAGGTGCTGCGCATGAGGAAGAAAGCCTTTAAGCTTTTTATCTGTGCGGTCATTGTACTGTACATGTTCCTTATAAATGCGCGATGACCGCTTGGGCTGGCCCCCAAACGGTCATCTAACAAATGACTACTTAGAAAGGGTCTGACCGCTGCGCACAGCGTTTCCCTTTAATAAAATTATACCACACTCCCGCGCAAAGTCAAGCGCGGGAGCATTTTTATGCCTGCTCTGCGCTCTCACTCGGCCGGCTCTCTCCCGGAGCGTTCCCCGGTTTCTCCGGCGGCTGCACCCTCACCTCGGGCGGGTTTCTCTTATCGCCGGACTGCCGGAACCGCTCGTCAATATGCTCACGGAGCCGTTCGGCGTGGCCGCTGCTGCGCGAGGTCACGGTGATGCTGACGCGCTCGCCTTCCTTTGCTTCCTGCCGGACGGTATGCTCCACCGCCTTGTCAATGTGTACAAACCGCGGAATTTTGCCGTCCGGCGGCTGCTCCTTGCCGGAAACGCGGGTGCCGAGCACCTGATCGAACCGGTTTACCGTATACTCCACGCTGTCCGTGCCGCCCACGACGCTGACGCTGGCATACGGCTCATACGCGGCGTACACGCCGGTGGTCGCCATGCCGCACAGGACAGCCGCACACACCGCCCATGTCAGCGGCTTTTTCCACCGTCTGCGGTGCTTCGCCGGAATACGAATCTCCTGTCCGACCGCTCTGTTCTTCGCGTCTACAAGGTGAACCGTGCCGTCCTCCGCGAGTGCGGCGGCCTTTCCCGCTCGAATATCCGTAATTATCGCACGCATTGCTCTGCCTCCTTGCGCATGGTCTGCAGATAGGTGCAAAGGATGGGGTAATCGCCGTCTATGAGCAGCGCCGCCGCTACAATGTAATCCCGGTGACGGGTTATCGTCCGCGCCGACACGCCGCACTGCTGCGCGAGCGCCTTGATCGGCAGGCTGTGCGCGCTCTGCATGGACGCAAACAGCACCGGCGAATGCAGCAGCGTGCCGACCGCCACGGCGCAGCTGCGGCGCGTCTTGTCCGACTTGGGCGAGCTTGCCGCTAAATCATAAAACGCGAATCCGTACTTCTCAAACACCGTGTTTGCCGCCTCGATTTCCTCCTGTGCGCTGATGTGCTTTGCTTCGCTCATCTGCTCCGCGACCGCCTGCTGCATGGCGGCGTCCGCGCTCTCGCGGTCCACCGTGCCGTCGAACGTCTGCGGGGCAAGCGGCGTTTCCACATCAAACCGGTGCTGACTGCGGTAATGGTCGGCAAGGCGTCTGCCAATCACAAGCGACGCATACGCGCCGAACGGCCCGCTTTCCGGGTCGTAGCCCTCGATGGCTTCGTAGAAGGCCAGCAGCGCGACCGAGTATTCATCGTCGCTGCGCGTGACCGCAAAGCCTGCGTGCCTGCTCGCGCACCGGAGAACGAACGCCTCGTGCGCCTGAATGAACCGCTCCAAAAACGGCTCGTCCGTGCGTGCGCGGACTGCCTGTATGCTCGTCTGCATGCCGCCGCCTCCCTTCCTTTTATATGAGACTATACCGCTATGTGGTATAGTCTTATTCTAGATTTGCTGTGTGTTGAAACGGTGTACCGACTGTTACCGTTCTGCGTAGACTTGCGTATGGTTTGAAGGACACAGACAGCAAAAAGCACCGCAGAATACAAGCTGCGGTGCTCTTTCATTCGTTCAGGCTGTTGCTTTCTCGTTCTCTTCGCGCGTTAGCGCGCATTCAATAGGATTGCATTGCAATCCATAAAAACGGGGAGCATGTATCTGCGCAGCGCGGTCAAGAAACCGCGCAAGGATAGCGCAAATTTTTATACTTCTGGAGGGAGAAAGTTTCAACCAACGGGCGGAACTTTCGGACGACTTTGGAACGGCCCACGGTCCGTTCCTACTTGTCGGCGAAACTGTAGTTTCGCGACAGTCAGAGTGCAGCGAAACGCTGCAGCATCGCCGCGCACTCCGCGCGGGTTGCCGTAGCCTTGGGCGCGAGTGTCGAGGACGTTTTACCGGTCAGAATGCCGTTCTTGACGCACCACTGCACCGCCTTTTCCGCATACGCGGAAACCGAGCCTGCGTCCGTGTACGCGGACAGGTCTGCCACACCGTCCGGCTCGCCGGCATAGCGGTACAGCATGGCGGCAAGCTGCTCACGGGTGATATTAGGGAAAGGTAGGAGTTCAAAGAGGAAGGGAAACCGCAGGTGTCCCTTCCTTTTTGCCCACTGCCGTGGGTACGGCGTCATCCCTGCGGCAAGTGCCGCACTCCCCCGCTGTGGTTCAGCACCGCAAACAAAAAACACCGCAGACCCCCAGTCCGCGGTGTTCTGTTTTATTCCATTTCGTCAAGGACGGAAAACGCGGCAAGCTGCTCGGTATTGTCCTCGTTATACTCAATCTCACGCGAGTACGCCTTGCAGATGCAGATCTGCGCCCAGTGCGTGAGTTCCCCGTTGATGAGCCACTCGTACACATCGAGCAGTTGAATGACCGCCGTGCTCACGAGCGCCAGCTGCACCTTGTCCTGCACAGCGTCGTCCCCGAGCGCCTTCATAAAGTGCCGGTACAGGAAGTACGTCAGCAGGTTATCGTATTCATGGCGTTTGCCCTGATACGCCTGCAAAAACGTCTCTCTGCGGGCTAAAATCTCCGGCAGACGCGCCTTTGCGCCGGTCAGCAGCGTGCGCCAGTCGTCCTTGTTGATCTCAAAGCCGAGCAGCAGCTCGAGCAGGCTCGTGAGCGTGCTCTCCCGCCAGAACGCCTGCGACCACGAAACCGTGTCCCCGTCCGTCTCGTCTGTATCCTCGTCCTCCCCCTCGGGGAACGGGAACAGCAGGTCGTCGTACTGCTCCTGCTGCGCCTTTGCCGTGCGGTAGAGCCTGTCGGCCTTTTCATCGAACGGCGCGTCCTCGCACGCCAGCCGGAACAGCGTATCGCGCATGGAGAACAGCACGTTCTCCAGTTCGGTTTCCGCCTCCGTGCCGGTTTCGGATACGCCGTCCGCCTCGGTCACGTCAAACGCCGGTGCGCCTGTCTGCGCGAGAATCAATTCGGCGGCAGCCTCACAGCACAAGCCGAGACCGTCCTCGCGGCCGTCGGAAAACCATTCGTAATACCGCGGGTGGTCGGTGCAGATCTGCGCCATTTTGTCCTCACCTAAGTGAAGCAGCACTTCACACAGGTTGCAGTCGTTCAGCAGCGGACACCGTTCCTCGGCGTCCAGACGAAAATGCGCCGGCTCTCCGGTCTGCTCGTCCGCAGGCGCAATGCTCGCGCGCAAACGCTCGCCAAAATCGCCGGGAACGGTCTCGTAGTACGCAAGGGAATCCTCATCTACGTCGATCTCCCAGCCGATACAGCAGTTTTCCGTGCAGTCCGAGCCGATGCACCGGAATGCCTTGTAATACGCAGGACGGCGAATGTAGCCCATCCTAATCACCTCTCTTGTCTGTCTCATTATAGCAGACACGGGCGCGGTTGAAAAGGGTTATGACGGCACCGCCTTCTCCCTTGTGTACCGCTTGACCCGCTCGTACCATTCCTGATCGAACGCGGACAGCTGTTCGCTCGACGGCCCGATTGCAGGCTGCGCCGGTGCGGGCTTTGCCCGTTTCTGCATATCCTCAGCGGTGAGAATGCCGTCACGCTCGCAGTTCTGCAGCAGCGTGCGGAAATACCCTGCCGGATTGCGCGGTGCATTCTCAGCCGTCTGTCGGGCGGTATCTAAGAACACCTCACGCTGCATACCCTTGTTCTGCAGCCTGCGCAGCTCCAGACAGAAATTATGGTCAAACTTACAATTCAGTTTTTCTTCCAGTTCGGTCGTCAGACCAGAATCAGCCGTAACTGCTTTCTCTTCTCTGGTCTGCTCTGCTCTACTGTCCTCTACTGTCCTCTGCTCTTCTGTTCTCTGCTCTTCTCTGCTCTGTGGATTTTCGGTACAATAAATCGCATTTTCCGTACGATAAATCGCATTTTCCGTGCGGGAAATAAATGCACGCAGCACAAAAGACTTGCCACTCGGATTCTTCTCCCGCATTTCCTGCTCGGTGAGAAGCCAAATGTCAAAATTGATGGGAACTGCATTGCGCGTCACGGTCGCTAGAAAATACCCCATCTGTATTCTTTTGGATGTGAGAAAGCCGCGTTCATATAACGCAGCATGGAACAGGCCGCTTGCCGCCAGCTGATCGACTACCGCGGCCAGTGTTTCGATCGTCACGTTTTCCAGTCCGGCGGTGTACTCGCGGAGCTGCCACAGCGTGTCCTCGCGGCCCTCGCCGCTGTAGGCGATGTAATAGCCCTTGTCGCCGTAGGCAATGTCGAGCAGGCATTCGTACACATACGGCCCGAGCACGCCGAATTTCTGCCGTGCGGCTCTCAGCTTCGGGTCACGGTACAGGCCGATGTCGCGCGGCCACCAGTCCAATCCAACTTTTCTGTTTCTGCCCATGTGAGCACCTCCCTTTACCCTACCGCCGGAACGGATAAAAAATTGACCACAAATGGTCAACTCCCAAAAAAATTTTCCGGGAAATAAAAAAACCTCCGCGTATTCGGAGAACATGCTCTATAAATGTTGTGCCACTTTTGTGCCATTTTCGATTTTTACCCTGCGTATGTCAGAAATTTACTTGCAACTTTTCCACGCCGCAGATAAACAAAAAGAGCTGAAACCTTACGATTTCAGCTCACTTTTGGCGGAGAGTTAGGGATTTGAACCCTAGAGACGCTCATCACGCCTACACGATTTCCAATCGTGCGCCTTCGACCACTCAGCCAACTCTCCATCTTGTTAAGTTGTTGTCGTTTTTGATGACTCATCGCTGACGACTTGTTTAGTATATAACAGAATCCCCGTTTCGTCAACCCCTTTTTTTAATTTTTTTGAAAAAGTTTTTTCAGGTCGAATCTGCACCCTTTTCCTGCCGTGGTTTACCGTTCTATCCGATCTGTACACGTTATCCCGCAGGGGAGCACATTGTGCTCCCACGTTATGGTTAACCGGGTGTGTGACCGTTTCTTACGCAGACTCTGGTCGCGCTGCGGGCGAACAATGTTCGCCCCTACGGGATAATTATGTGCCGGTGGTAAACATACGGCAAATCCCTTCAACCGCCAAACGCAAAAAAAGAAAACCGCCTGCTCTCACAGACGGTTCTCCCCTATTTACTTCTGAAACTGCTCGCGCACTTCCATATACTTGATGATCTCTTCAACCGTGCCGTCAAAGCCGAGCACGCCGCTGTTGAGCGACAGATCATAATTCCGCGCGTCATACCAGTCGTGGCCGGTGTGGTGCTTGTAGTAGCGGGCGCGGTACTCGTCGATCTCGGCGATCTTCTTTGCCACCTCGTTCTCGGGCAGCGAGTCTACCTTCATGGCCTGCTCGAGACAGAAATCCTTGTCCGCATGGACGAACACGCGCACAACATCCGGTCGGCCTGCCAGAATATAGTCGGCACAGCGGCCGATCATAACGCACGGACCCTGATCCGCCAGCCGGCGGATGATCTTCACCTGATAGGCGAACAGCGCCTCATCCTTGAGGTAGGACTTGGACGAGTCGTTCGGCACGGGCGTGTTGCCGTGATAATGCGCGCGCAGGCGCGTCAGGAAATCGCCCTTGAGACGCTCGTCCGAGAACAGCATGGCATTTACACCGCTGTCCTCACTCGCCATGGTGATGATCTCGCGGTTGTAGAACGGAATGCCCAGCTTGTCCGCCAGCATCTTGCCGACCGTCTTGCCGCCCGAACCGTACTGGCGCGCGATGGTGATAACGTATGGTTTCATTGTTTTTACCCCCTTTTATCAATGGGTCACGTTTTCCGCAGGGATTACCTTTATTCTCCCAGATAAGCCTTCTTAATAGAGTCATCATTCAGCAGGTCAGCTGCCTTGCCGGTCTTGACGATTTTGCCGGTTTCGAGGACGTAGCCTCTGTCCGCGATGGACAGCGCCTTCTTTGCGTTCTGCTCTACGAGCAGGACGGTGGTGCCTGCCTTGGACACTTCTTCAATGATCTTGAAGATCTCGCCGACGAACAGCGGCGACAGACCCATCGACGGCTCATCGAGCAGCAGGATGCGCGGCTTGCTCATCAGCGCACGGCCCATCGCGAGCATCTGCTGCTCGCCGCCGGACAGTGTGCCCGCTGCCTGATTTTTGCGCTCCTCCAGCCGCGGAAAACGCTCGTAGACCATTTTCAGCGACTCCGGGATCTCATTCTTCGGGCGGGTATACGCGCCCATACGCAGGTTCTCCGCGACCGTCAGACCCGCGAACACGCGGCGGCCCTCCGGAACGTGGCTCATGCCGAGCTTCACGATAGCATGACCCGGCTTGTGCGTAATGTCCTTGCCCTCAAACGTCACCGTGCCGCCCTTCGACGGCAGCAGACCCGTGACGGTGTGCAGCGTGGTGGTCTTGCCCGCGCCGTTCGCGCCGATGAGCGCCACGACCTCACCCTCGTTTACCTCGAAGGAAACGTCGCGCAGCGCATGGATCAGGCCGTAATACACGTTGATGTCCTTTACTTCCAACATTGCCATACTTGTTTCCTCCTTTCTTATTCGCCCAGATACGCCTTAACGACTTCCGGATTGCTCAGCACTTCCTTAGGCGTGCCCTCAGCGAGCAGACGGCCGAAGTTGAGCACATACAGGTACTCGCAGATGCCGGAGACCAGCTTCATGTCATGCTCGATAAGCAGGACGGTTACGCCGAACCTCTTGCGGACGATTTCGATCGTCTCCATCAGCTCCTCGGTCTCGTTCGGGTTCATGCCCGCGGCAGGCTCGTCGAGCAGCAGCAGCTTGGGGTTGGTAGCAAGCGCACGCGCGATCTCGAGCTTGCGCTGCTTGCCGTACGGCAGGTTTGCCGCCTTGTAGTCGGCTACGCCGTCCAGATCGAACACGCGCAGCAGCTCCATCGCCTTTTCGTCCATCTGCTTCTCCTTTTTGCGGTAGGAGCCGAGGTGAAACATACTCTCTGCGAACGAGTAGGTGATCTGATTGTGCAGACCGGTCTTTACGTTATCCAGCACGCTCAGCTGCGAGAACAGGCGGATGTTCTGGAACGTACGGGCAACGCCCAGTTTACAAATTTCATGCGGCTTTTTGCCGATGAGGTTCTGTCCGTCCAGACGGATGCCGCCGTCGGTCGGGCGGTACACGCCGGTCAGCATATTGAACGCGGTGGTCTTGCCTGCGCCGTTCGGGCCGATGAGGCCGACCAGACCGCCCTTTTCGATTTTCATGCTCAGCTCGTCAACGGCACGCAGACCGCCGAACGAAATGCCGAGCGAAGTAACTTCCAGCATTGCCATGGCTTACGCACCCTCCTTTTTGCCGCCGGCCTTTTCGGCCTTTTCCATCTGACGCATTGCGCGCTTCTCCAGCAGGCGAACCTTGAAGGAGGAGTTGTTGAACAGCATCATTGCAATCAGCAGGATTGCGTAGATGAGCATACGGTAGTTGCTCAGGCCGCGCAGCAGCTCGGGCAGCAGCGTCAGCAGTGTTGCGGCGATGATAGAACCCCAGATGTTGCCCAGACCGCCGAGAACGACGAATACGAGCACCAGAATGGAGGTGTTGAAGTCAAACTTGGCTGCGGTTACGGTGGAGAAGTTCATCGCGTACAGCGTGCCCGCCATGCCTGCGAACGCCGCAGAGACCACGAACGCGAGCAGCTTGTAGTGCGAGGTGGAGATGCCGATGGAGTCAGCGGCAATCTTGTTGTCGCGCACCGCCATGACAGCACGTCCCGTGCGGCTGTTTACAAAATTCAGCACAAAGAACAGGGTGACGAGGATGAGCACAACGCCCGAGGTGAAGGTGGAGAGCTTGGTGACGCCGGATACGCCGATCGGGCCGTTGATGATCATCTTGCCGCCGTCGCCCAGCTGGAAATTCTGGTTGACCAGGCTGAAATGCAGACCGGCATCATCCAGACCGAGATACATAACGTTTACAAGGTTTTTGATGATCTCACCGAAGGCGAGGGTTACGATGGCGAGGTAGTCGCCCTTGAGGCGCAGTACCGGCACGCCGACGATAACACCCGCAATCGCCGCGAACAGTCCGGCAACGACCATGGCGACAGCCAGACGCAGCGGTGCCAGCGGAATCGCATCCGCCAGACAGGTGGTGGTGACAATGCCCGCAAACGCGCCGACCGACATAAATCCCGCATGGCCGAGCGACAGCTCACCGAGGATGCCGACGGTCAGGTTGAGCGAGATCGCCATGACAACATACGCGCAGATCGGCACGAGCAGACCCTTGATCTGGCTGGAGATGCCGCCGCCCGCGATGGCAGCCTGCACGATGATGTACGCAATAATGACAATGCCGAAGCACAGCAGCGTGTCACGTCCGCGCTTGGACGCAGCATAGGATTTTAACTTGTTCATATGACTGCCCCCTTAAACCTTTTCGCTCACATGCTTGCCGAGCAGGCCGTCCGGCTTGACCAGCAGCACCACGATGAGCACTGCGAACACGATCGCGTCCGACAGCTGCGTGGAAATGTACGCCTTGGCGAAAATCTCGATGATGCCGAGCAGAATGCCGCCGATGAACGCGCCCGGAATCGAGCCGATGCCGCCGAATACGGCAGCGGTGAACGCCTTGATGCCCGGCAGCGAGCCGGTGATCGGCATCAGGGTCGGGTACGCGGAGCACAGCAGCACGCCCGCGATAGCGGCAAGACCCGAGCCGATGGCAAAGGTGATGGAAATGGTCGTGTTAACGTTGATGCCCATCAGCTGGGCCGCGCCCTTGTCCTCGGAAACGGCACGCATCGCCGTGCCAACCTTGCTCTTGCCGGTGAACAGCATCAGAGCGACCATGATGACAACGCACGCCGCGATGGCAACGAGCGTCACCTTGGAGATCTGCAGCTGACCGCCGAACAGGCTGAGCGCCTCGCCGGTAACGACCGAGGTAAAGGTCTTCGGGTTGGAGGACCAGATCAGCAGCGCCGCATTCTGCAGGAAGTACGAAACGCCGATGGCCGTGATCAGCACCGCCAGCGACGGCGCCATACGCAGCGGCTTGTAGGCGAGTCTCTCAATAACAACACCGAGCGCGGTGCAGACAATAACAGCCAGCACAACGCCCATCCACGCCGGCCAGCCGAGATAGGTGGTAGCGCAGAAGCACATATAACCGCCTACCATGATAACATCGCCGTGTGCGAAGTTCAGCATTTTGGCAATGCCGTAAACCATCGTGTAGCCGAGTGCGATGATGGCGTAGATGCTGCCCAGACTGATGCCGCTGATCAAATGATTCAAAAAGCTCATGGTTTGGAACACCCCATTCTTTCTTTTAAGGTAGGAGTTAGGAGGGAGGAGGTAGGAGTTTATCCGATGATTTACCCGTACCGTAGGGCGCGACGACCCCGGCGCGCCGTTCGTAACGATGTGCATACGGTTTATACGGCGCGCCGAGTCGTCGCGCCCTACGGGAAACGTTTATCGTCGTCCACTCCTACCTCCTATCTCCTACCTCCTATCTTCTTTATAATAGCGGTAAAGGAGGACTGCTGCCAGACCTCCTTTACTCGCCCTTGCGTTTATGCTGTTGGAACCCTACGGTTCTGTCTTACATACCAACGTAAGCGCCGTTCTCGATAACCATGCCCTTCGGGGACTTGGATACGGCACCGGTCTCATCCCAGGTCATGCCCTCGCCGGTCAGGCCGTCAAAGGTCATGGAGGTGAACTGCTCGATCATCTTGTCGCACAGGTCCTCAGCGGACATATCCGGCGTAGCGCCTGCATTCTCGAGTGCCTGCTTGTAAGCGTAAACACAGTCGTAAGCGTCGGCTGCGAACTGGTTCGGGGTCTCGCCGAACTGCTCCTTGTACTTCTTAACGAAGGAAGCGGTCTTGTCATCGGTTGCGTCTGCGTTGAACGGGGTCAGCAGCATTACGCCCTCGGCCAGCTTGGGATCAAAGCCTTCCATGGTCAGAATGCCGTCCATGCCGTCTACGCCGAAGAACTTCGGCTTGTAGCCCATGCTGTTTGCCTGCGTCAGGATCAGGGATGCCGGCTGATAGTATATCGGCAGGAATACCAGGTCAGCGCCCTTGCTCTTTGCTTCGTTCAGCTGAACGGAGAAGTCGTTCGCGGAAGCATCGGTGAAGGTCTTGTCGGAAACGACCTCGAGGCCCTTGGTCTTTGCCTCTTCTACGAACTTGTCGTGAATGCCGGTGGAGTAAACGTCATCGTTCTTCCAGATGATCGCAACCTTGGTGCCGAGCTTCTGCTCTGCGATGTACTGTGCGGATGCGGTGCCCTGGTTCGGGTCCATAAAGCACATCTGGAATACGTTGTCCTTGCCCTCGGTTACTGCAACGGAGGATGCGGACGGGGTCAGCGCGAAGATGCGGTCGCTGTAATTCTCAGCGGCGGTAGCCTCGCACGGCTTGGAGGTTACGGAGCCGAGGGACAGCTGCATGCCCCAGTCCTTCAGGGTGTTGTAGGCGTTTACCGCCTTCTCTGCGTCGCTCTCGTCGTCCTGATAGTTCAGCTCAAACTGAATATCGCCGCCCTCAGCGTTGATCTCGTCAACCGCGATCTGTGCGCCGTTCTTGCAGGCATTGCCGTAAATAGCATTCGCGCCGGTCAGCGGGCCGGTGCCGCCAATCTGGAAGGCAGTGCCGGAAGCGGTGCTGTCGGAGCCGCTGTTCTGCGAATCGGAGCTGCTCGAAGCGGAACCGCCGCAGCCGGTCAGCGCCGTAGCCAGCATAGCGCCGGCAAGAAGCATACTGAGTGTTTTCTTCATGGTGAAATCTTCTCCTTTGTTTCCCCCGAATCGGCATACCCTATCGGGTGTCTTGGATTATGCTTCACATTATACTACCATTTCCGCATTTCGGCTCACTTTTTTTGCGCTGAGAATACAATTTCAGATAATCTACTGATTATCTTTTGAGTAACTTTACGTTTTTTGTATCTTCTCACAAGAACACTTGTCCGCCCTACAAGGATTCCTGCAAATTACTTCCATTCTGCCGCCGTTTTTGCAGGGAGAGCCTGCAAAATTTTTCTCACGCTGAGAACATCATAGACCTTCTTCGCTATTCATAGGATATTCGTAGGGCGGGGTGCCCCGCCCTGCGGTGTTCATTCAATCTGTGCAACATTTCAAGGAGGTACCCCATGACCGAAAAACGCCACGGAAAAGGACTGTTATTCATCGTAACGCTGGTTCTCGCTGCCGGTGTGATAAAGTACGCCGATATCCCCTTCGCGCAGACCGTGCGCGAAAAGGCGGCTTCCGCCCTGTCCGGCGCGGCAAATGCTGACCATGTTCTTGCGGTATTCGGCGGCTCTGCCATGCCCGCAGATACCGTTCCTGCGGAATCCTCCGGCGGTGCGGACGATATTTTAGACCGCGACCAGACCCTGTTCCCCGACACGGTTGACCAGACCGTCTATCCGCTGGAGTTCGAGCACACCACGCCGACTTCCGGCACGCTGACGTCCTCTTTCGGCAGCAGGCTCAGTCCCATCACCGGCCAGCCGGGCTTTCACTATGGGCTTGACCTTGCCGCGGACGAGGGCACGCCCATCACCGCCTTCGCGGACGGCACGGTGCGCGAGACCGGCGAATCCGGCTACGGCCTGTATGTCATTGTCGATCACGCGGACGGTTTTGCAACCCTATACGCGCACTGCAGCAGCATTTCCGCCAAAGTCGGTGATAAAGTGACCTGCGGCGAGCAGATCGCCAAGGTCGGCCAGACCGGCAACGCCACCGGTCCGCACCTGCACCTCGAGCTGTGGCACAACGGCGCAGCGCTCGATCCCGCCGACTATCTCGCACTGTGAGCCGGATTCAGGTCCGCGACGGTTTTCTTGTGCTCATGGCTGCGCTCTGGTGCGCGGATGAGAGCGGCGTACTGCCCATTTTCCTGCTTGCGGCGGCTGTACACGAGTGCGGACACCTTTTCGTCATTCGTCTGTCCGGCGGCACGGTGCACGCCCTGTGCCTGACCGCCTGCGGCGCTGTCCTGCGGTGCAGCCTGCCGCCATCGCCGTTTTCGCGCGCCGCCATCTGCCTCGCCGGACCGGCGGCCAGCTTTGCGCTCACCGCACTGGCGAACCCGCTCGGCGCGTACCGGCTTGCCGGCGCGAGTGCCCTGCTCGGGCTGTTCAACCTGCTGCCCGTGCCCCCGCTCGACGGCGGCATGGCGCTCCGGCACCTCGCGGACGGGCGATGCGCTTTCCTGTTAGACGGGATCGCGGGCGTGTCCGTTCTCGTTCTCCTTGCGGGCGGTGTCCTCCTGTGGAAGTCGGGATTTGGCGGGTGGCTGTTTCTCGCTGGATTGATGGTCGCCGTTTCCTTTGGACGCGCATAACCGCAGGGGCGAACATTGTTCGCCCGCAAACCGTTCGATTTTACGCTGTTCGGGCGCACACTGTGCTCCTCTGCGGGATAATCGTTGCAGATGAAGCCGCTCCGGAGTGCCCCGCCCTACGATAAATTTTCACAAGCCTTGTAAATTTTGCCGAAATCGTGTAAAATAACGGTACAAAGATTTATCCAAACGAACCAAAAGGCTCACAAAGCCTTTTGATAGAAAGGACCGAACAATTATGCTGGGAAAACGCAGAAAAAAAACTGATCTCCCCGCCGTATGCGCTGTTATCGTAGCGGCAGGCTCCTCCCGCCGCATGGGCGGCGAAAACAAGCTGCTGCTCGAGATTGACGGCGTACCCGTCCTCGCACGCACGCTTTCCGCCTTCCAGAAATGCGCCGCCATCCGCGATATCGTGCTCGTCTGCCGCGAGCAGGACATCATGCCCTACACCGAGCTGGCGAAAGCCTTCTCCATTGACAAGCTGTGCACGGTGACGCGCGGCGGCGAGACCCGCACGGAATCCGTTCTCGCGGGCATCACGGCCGCACCGGAAAATGCCGTGCTTGTTGCCGTACACGACGGCGCCCGCCCGCTCGTCTCCGAGGCCGTTATTACCGAGGCGGTTACTACCGCCGCCGCGTGCGGTGCTGCCGCGCCGGTCGTTCCGGTCAAGGACAGCATCAAGCGCATCGAAAACGGCAATATCGCCGCCGATGTCGCCCGCGACACGCTTGCCGCGGTGCAGACCCCGCAGGTATTCCGCAAGGACCTGCTCCGCCGTGCGCTCACCTCGGCTGCCGAGCGCGGCTACAGCTTCACCGATGACTGCGCGGCTGTCGAGTCGCTCGGCACCATCGTCAAGGCAACCCACGGCAGCTACCAGAACATTAAGATCACCACGCCGGAGGACATTCTCGTTGCAGAAGCGCTCCTCACAAGGGAGGACAAGTAATATGCGCATCGGACACGGTTACGACGTACACAGACTGGTCTCCGGCAGACCGTGCATCATCGGCGGTGTGAACATTCCGTTTGAGCTTGGTCTGGACGGTCACTCGGACGCGGATGTGCTCACGCACGCCGTCATGGATTCCCTGCTCGGTGCACTCGCGCTCGGTGACATCGGGGGGCACTTTCCGGATACCGACCCGCGCTACAAGGGCGCGGACAGCATCGCGCTGCTGCGGCACGTTGCCGCGCTCGTGCGCGAAAGCGGCTGGCAGCTCGGCAATCTGGATGCGACCGTGCTCGCGCAGGCGCCCAAGCTCGCGCCGCACATTCTGCAGATGCGCGAAAACTTAGCGGCCGCCATCGGCTGCGCGGTCGAGCAGGTTTCGGTCAAGGCCACCACCGAGGAGGGACTGGGCTTTACCGGCTCCAAACAAGGCATTGCCGCGCACTGCGTGTGCCTTTTAGAGCGAATCTGAACATCCCCATCTACTATGATAATAGGTAGGGGTAACACCGCATAGCGGTATTGCTCCCACCAAAGGAAGTGAACCCAATGGATATACAGGTAAACGACATTCTTACCATGAAAAAACAGCACCCGTGCGGCAGCAAGCAGTGGCAGGTGCTGCGTATCGGTATGGATTTCAAACTGAAATGCCTCGGCTGCGGGCATGAGGTCATGCTGCCGCGCAGCAAGGCGGAGAAAAACATCAGAACCGTAGAACGGGAGGGTGAAATCGTATGTTGATCGACGGCAAGCAAATGCACATTCAAATCACCAAGGGCGATATCGGGCGGTACGTCATTCTGCCCGGCGATCCGGCGCGGTGCGAGAAGATCGCGCAGTATTTCGACGACCCGAAGCAGATCGCGCACAACCGCGAGTACACGCTGTGGACAGGCTCTCTGGACGGCGTTCCGGTTGCGGTCTGCTCGACCGGCATCGGCGGTCCGTCGGCTGCCATCGCCATGGAGGAGCTGGTCGAGTGCGGCGCGGACACGTTCATCCGCGTGGGCACGTCCGGCGGCATTGTGGACAAGGTAAAGGGCGGCGATATCGTTATCGCCACCGGCGCCATCCGGCAGGAGGGCACGAGCCGCGAGTACCTCCCCATCGAGTTCCCGGCAGTCGCGGATTTTTCCGTTGTTTCCGCGCTGCATGAGGCGGCGCAGGCGCTCGGCTTCCCGTATCACACGGGCGTAATCCAGTCCAAGGACAGCTTTTACGGCGAAATCCGTCCCGCGCAGATGCCCATTGCGGACGAGCTGACCGCCAAGTGGAAGGCATGGAAGGCGGCAGGCGCGCTCACCAGCGAGATGGAGACAGCCGCGCTCATGATCGTCGCGCAGGTGCTGCACGTCCGGTGCGGCGCGGTGCTCAACGTGCTGTGGAACGCGGACAACGATGATGCTCCCGCTATCCCGCCTGACGCCACCGAGCGCGGCGTAAAGGCCGCCGTGGAGGCCATCCGCGTGCTCATCCGTGAGGACAGCAAGGCATGAGTGAACAACAGAATCAGCAGACAGCGGCCCTCGGCACAGCACCCGTAGGGCCGCTGCTGTTTCGGCTGGCGCTGCCGACCATCACAGCGCAGGTTGTCAACCTGCTGTACAGCATCGTGGACCGCATTTACATCGGACGCATCCCGCTCGAGGGCAAGCTGGCGCTGACCGGCATGGGCGTCACCTTCCCTGTCATCACGCTCATCTCGGCGTTTGCGGCGCTGATCGGCATGGGCGGCGCACCGCGGGCGTCTATCGCGCTCGGCGCAAAGGAGCACGACCGCGCAGAACGCATCCTCGGAACGTGTACGGCGGCGCTCTGGGCGCTGGCGCTCGTGCTGACAGCACTTTTCCTGCTGTTTCAGGCGCCATTACTGAAACTGTTCGGCGCATCTGCCGACACCCTGCCGTATGCGATGCAGTACCTCAACCTCTACGTTCTCGGCACGGTTTTCGTGATGACATCGCTCGGTCTGAACGGCTTCATCACCGCGCAGGGCCGCTCCTCGGTTGCGATGAAAACCGTTGTCATCGGTGCGGTGCTCAACACCGTGCTTGACCCGCTGTTCATCTTCGTGCTGAAAATGGGCGTGCGCGGCGCGGCTGTGGCGACAATTATCTCGCAGGCGGTGTCTGCGGCATGGGTTCTGCGGTTTCTGACCGGAAAGCAGACGGTTCTGCGCTTAAAACGCGCGTATTTCCGCATCGACCGACCGGTTCTGGCATCCGCAGTCGGTCTGGGCGCGTCCCCGTTTGTCATGCAGTCCACAGAAAGCCTGCTCACCATCGCGTTCAACGTATCGCTGCAAAAGTACGGCGGCGACGCAGCCGTCGGCGCAATGACCATCCTGACCTCGGTGGCGCAAATGGTGCAGCTGCCGCTGACCGGTCTGGCGCAGGGCGCGCAGCCCATCCTCAGCTACGCCTGCGGCGCGAAGCGACCCGACCGCATGAAGCGCGTCGTGCAGCTGAATCTTGCGGCGGCGTTCGTGTTCGCGTTTTCGATCTGGGCAGCTGTGCAGCTGTTCCCGCATACGGTCGTGCACCTGTTCACCTCGGATGAGGAACTGGTCGAACGCACCGTCTGGGCGCTGCGCGTGTACTTTGCGCTCGGATTTACCAATGCGTTCCAGACCGGATTCCAGCAGTCGTTTGTGTCGCTCGGCGAGGCGCGTATCTCGCTTTTTCTCGCGCTCGAGCGCAAGGTTTTCCTGCTGATACCGTTTATTTTAGTCCTGCCGCACTTTTTCGCAGATAAGCTGTTCGCCGTGTTCCTCGCAGAGCCGGTCGCGGATTTATTAGCCGCGGCTACAACAACAACACTGTTTTTGCTGCGGTTTCGGCAGATCACGCGAGATATGTGAACCAATTTCCCTGCATCGGCTCAATCCCTGCCGCGAAATTTTGAGATACAAAAAAGGCTCCGGATATGCTCCAGAGCCTTTGAGGCTGTCGAAAAACTATCGTTTTCCGAGCAGCCTCTCGCTCGAAACCACGCTTTCGAGCGAATACTGAAGAAAAACCGCGCCCTGCGGGCACATTTTTTCTTCCCTTGTATAAATTCCGCGATACATGCTCCCGGAATTTATGAATTTGCTTCGCAAATTCTATTTTATGCGTGCTGTCGCACGAAACGCAATACGCCAATCTGACTTTTTTGACAGACTAAAAGGCTCCGGATATGCTCCAGAGCCTTTCTCTATGCAATTTCAGCGCAAATTAACCGTTTACCGCTGCCTTAAGCGCCTCAACCTTATCGGTATTCTCCCACTTGACGCCAAGCTCCTCGCGGCCCATGTGGCCGTAAGCTGCCAACTGCTTGTAGATCGGCTTGCGCAGGTCAAGCTGCTCGATGATTGCTGCCGGACGCAGGTCGAACACCTTCTCTACGGCCTTCTCAAGCACATCGTCGCCAACAACGCCGGTGCCGAAGGTCTCTACCATGATGGAAACCGGCTCAGCAACGCCGATGGCATACGCCAGCTGAATCTCGCAGCGCTTTGCCAGACCTGCCGCTACGATGTTCTTCGCAACCCAGCGAGCCGCATACGCGCCCGAGCGGTCCACCTTGGTCGGGTCCTTGCCGGAGAACGCGCCGCCGCCGTGACGGCCGATGCCGCCGTAGGTGTCCACGATGATCTTACGGCCGGTCAGACCGGAGTCGCCGTGCGGGCCGCCGATAACGAAACGGCCGGTCGGGTTGATGAAATACTTGGTATTCTCATCCAGCAGATGGGACGGAATGACCTTCTTTACCACCTGCTCGATCATGTCCTTGCGGATCTGCGCGAGGGACACCTCCGGGCTGTGCTGGGTGGAAATGACAACGGTATCCACGCGGACAGGCTGATTGTCCTCGTCATATTCAACCGTAACCTGGCTCTTGCCGTCCGGACGCAGATAGTCGAACATACCGTTCTTGCGTACCTCAGTCAGACGCTTTGCCAGCTTGTGCGCCAGAGAGATCGGCATCGGCATAAGCTCCTTGGTCTCATCGCACGCATAGCCGAACATCATGCCCTGATCGCCTGCGCCGATAGCGAGGTCAGCCTCAGAGGCACCCTCCTTGCTCTCAAGGGAGTTGTCAACGCCGAGTGCAATGTCGGCGGACTGCTCGTCGATCGCGGTCAGGACAGCGCAGGTGTCGCAGTCAAAGCCGTACTTCGCGCGGTCGTAGCCGATCTCACGAACCGTGTCGCGGACAACCTTCGGGATGTCCACATAGCAGGAAGTGGAAATCTCGCCCATTACCTGAACCATACCGGTGGTGCAGGTGGTCTCACAGGCTACGCGGGCATACGGATCCTGCGTTAAAATCTCGTTAAGGATCGCGTCCGAGATCTGGTCGCAGATTTTATCGGGATGGCCTTCCGTAACCGATTCCGAGGTGAAAAAATGATGTGCCATTAAGTATCAGTTCCTTTCTCCAGTTCATTTTCAGAGCATTAAAAAACGCTCCTCAGCGGGAGCGAAAAGTTCGTTTTGCTCCCTCATCTTTCGTATTCTTACGCCGGATTTGGCACCTTACGTTGCAAAACAACGCAGGTTGCCGGGTTTCACAGGGCCGTTCCCTCCACCGCTCTCGATAAGGACATGTATTCACTTACGCCGTATATTTTATATAAAAATTCCGGCTTTGTCAAGGGGTATTTTCGGCATCCAAGGAGAAAATCGCCGCATTGACATTTTCCGCTTGCACCGTTATAGTAATAGAGGTAAGAATTTGCCCTGCATATTTATCACATCATATGGCCTTCTCAGGCTGACGCACGGCAGCACTTACCCGCATTCACTTTGCGCCAGGGCGATACCTTATTATTGCCTGAACGGCGCTCTGTTTTGTTATGGGAGAGATCAAGGGTATTATGAATGTAAATGTTGGAATCGACATCGGCTCAACGACCGTCAAGATCGTCGTTGTCCGCGATGGAGAGATTATCCACAAGCACTACGAACGGCATTTTTCCAAGGTGCGTGAAAAGGCGGTCGAGCTGGTGCGCGCGGCGCGCGAGCTCATCGGCACGGACACGCCCCTCCGCTGTTCGATCACCGGCTCGGCCGGTTTAGGCGTGGCGAAGGCCGCGGATATTGATTTTGTACAGGAGGTGTTCGCCACCCGCAAGGCGGTAGGCGTGCACGTTCCGCAGGCCGATGTTGTTATTGAGCTGGGCGGCGAGGACGCGAAGATCGTATTCCTCACCGGTCAGCTGGAGGAGCGCATGAACGGCTCCTGCGCGGGCGGCACCGGCGCTTTCATCGACCAGATGGCGGTCCTGCTGGATGTTACACCGTCCGAGCTCGATGAACTCGCGCAGGGCGCGGAGCGCATCTACACCATCGCGTCCCGCTGCGGCGTATTCGCCAAGTCGGATATTCAGCCGCTGCTCAACGAGGGCGCGCGCAAGGAGGACGTTGCCGCGTCCATCTTTCAGGCGGTCGTCAACCAGACCATTGCCGGTCTGGCGCAGGGCCGTGAGGTCAAGGGCGATGTGCTGTTCCTCGGCGGTCCGCTGTTCTTCTTCAAGGGTCTGCAGAAGCGCTTTCAGGAGACGCTGAAGCTGGACGACGCGCACGCGCACTTCCCGGCTCTCGCGCCGTATGCCATCGCGGCGGGCGCAGCGGAGTACGCAGGCGGCACGCAGAAGACCTACACGGTCGATTCGCTGCTCGCGGCGCTCGAAAAGGCGGCAGACGCTCCGGTCGTTGCCAACTACCTGCCGCCGCTGTTCGAGGATGAGCAGCAGTACGAGGAATTCAAGCACCGTCACGCCATGCACGATGTCATGACGCAGAACGTCACCATGTACGAGGGCGACGCATATCTCGGCATCGACTGCGGCTCCACCACCACCAAGCTGGTGCTCATCGGTGCGGACGACCAGATTTTGTTCCACCACTACCAGTCCAACAAGGGCAATCCGGCGGACGTTATCCGCGAGCAGCTCACCCGCCTGTACGAGCTGTGCGGTGACCGCGTACATATCGTGTCCTCGGCGGTCACCGGCTACGGCGAAGCGCTCATCCAGAATGCCTTCGGCGTGGATTTCGGTCTGGTCGAGACGGTCGCGCACTTCCGCGCGGCGCGCCATTTCTGCCCGGATGTTGATTTCATCATCGACATCGGCGGTCAGGACATCAAGTGCTTCAAAATCCGCAACAAGTGCATCGACAATATTTCGCTCAATGAGGCGTGCTCGTCCGGCTGCGGCTCGTTCATCGAGACGTTCGCCCGCTCAATGGGCTACTCCATCGAGGAATTCTGCAAGCTGGGTCTGTTTGCACAGCACCCGATTGATTTGGGTTCGCGCTGCACGGTGTTCATGAACTCCTCGGTCAAGCAGGCGCAGAAGGACGGCGCGGGCATTGACGCGATTTCCGCCGGTCTGTCGGTATCCGTCGTCAAGAACGCGCTGTACAAGGTTATCCGCGCCCACTCGCCGGACGACCTCGGTCAGCACATCGTTGTACAGGGCGGCACGTTCCTCAATGATGCCATCCTGCGCTCGTTCGAGCAGGAAATCGGCCGTGATGTTACCCGCCCGGCAATCTCCGGCCTCATGGGCGCTTATGGCGCGGCGCTGCACGCCAAGGACAACCGCAGGGACACCACCACGCTCATCGGCACGGATATCCTCGCAGGCTTCGAGCACAACGTGCGCTCCACGCGCTGCGGTCTGTGCGAAAATCACTGCAATCTGACGATTAACGACTTCGGCGGCGGCCGCCGCTTCATTTCGGGCAACCGCTGCGAGCGTCCGCTCGGCGGCACGAAAAAGGCCGACCTGCCCAACCTTTATAAATGGAAGCTGGAAAAGCTGAAAAGCTACGGTGAGCCGTCCGGCATTGCAAACCCGATTGCAAAAATCGGTCTGCCGTTCGGTCTGAACAACTTCGAGCTGCTGCCGTTCTGGACGGCATTCCTGCGTAAACTCGGCTTCGAGACCGTCCTCAGTGACGTTTCCACCCGCGATATGTACATGCAGGGTCAGCATTCCATCCCGTCCGACACGGTTTGCTATCCGGCAAAGCTGATGCACGGCCACATCGAGAACCTGCTCGAAAAGGGCGTGGATGCCATCTTCTATCCGTGCATGACCTACAACCTCGATGAGGAACGCGCGACCAACCACTATAACTGTCCGGTCGTTGCCTACTATCCGGAGCTTTTGAAGGCGAACGTCTCCGCACTCGCGGACTTCGACTTTATGATGCCGTACTTTGAACTCGCGGACAAAAAGCGCTTCACGAAGCACGCCGTTAAGTATTTCTGCGGCAAATACCCGCAGATCAAGAAAAAACAGGTCATCGCCGCTGTCGAGGACGCATACATGGCGCAGGACGAATACTACATTGACGTTCGCATCGAGGGTCAGCGCGCCATCCGCTACGCGGACGAGCACGACCTTGACGTTGCCGTTATTGCAGGCCGTCCGTATCACGTTGACCCGGAGATCAACCACGGCATCGACCAGCTGATCGCGTCGTTCGGTCTGGTCATCGTGTCCGAGGACGCGGTCTGGCAGCTGACCGATGCACCCGAGGTACACGTTCTCAACCAGTGGACATACCACTCGCGTATGTACGGCGCAGCCAAGTACGTCACCCAGAAGGAGAACGCCCAGCTCATCCAGCTGGTGTCCTTCGGCTGCGGCATTGACGCCATCACGACCGACGAGATGCGCGCCATCTGCGAAAACGGCGGCAAAATTTACACACAGCTGAAAATCGACGAGATCAGCAACCTCGGCGCGGCAAAAATCCGTATCCGCAGTATGCTGGCCGCCGTAGAGGAGGGACGCAAGCTTGCAGAACAGCAAAACGCCTGAGGCAACGCCCGCATATTCCTACCCGCAGTTCACGGAGGAAATGCGAAAAACCTATAAGATACTGGTGCCGAACATGCTGCCCGTGCAGCTCGGACTCATCTGCCGCCTGATGAAAAACTACGGCTACGACATGGAGCTGCTGCACACCGAGGGTCCGAACATCGCGGAGCAGGGTCTGCGCAACGTGCACAACGACACCTGCTACCCCGCCCTGCTGGTCATCGGTCAGCTGATGGACGCGATCGAATCCGGCAGGTACGACATTCACAAAATCGCGCTCATCCTGCCGCAGACCGGCGGCGGCTGCCGTGCGTCCAACTATATCCATCTGCTCCGCAAGGCACTGGAAAAGAACGGCTACGGCTTCATTCCGGTCATTTCGCTGAACTTTTCCGGTCTGGAGAGCAACCCCGGCTTCAAGCTGACCAAGACCATGCTCGTGCAGGTGGCGTACGCGCTTCTGATCGGTGATCTGATCATGATGGTCGCCAACCAGTGCCGTCCGTACGAGATCGTGCCCGGCTCGACCGACAAGGCGATCGACATCTGCATGGACGCGGTCATCAAGCGCTTCACCGGCGAGCGCATGGTGCGCTACGGCGAGGTAAAGCACCTGTTCCGGTTCGTTCTGGCCGTATTCGGCAAGCTGAAGCTGGATAAAACGCAGAAGAAAAAGCTGGTCGGCATTGTCGGTGAGATCTACGTCAAGTTCTCACCGCTCGGCAACAACCGTCTGGAAGAATTCCTGCTCAGCGAAGGCTGCGAGCCGGTGCTGCCCGGTCTGATGGACTTCTGCCTGTACTGCATCTACAACTCGGTCATCGACCACGAGCTGTACGGCCGCAACGGCAAAACCGCCGCCGTCTACAAGATGGTGTACCAGTTCGTGCTCGGCAAGCAGGCCGATATCATCAAAATGATGAAAAAGGACGGTCATTTCCGTCCGCCGATGCCGTTTGACGAGGTACGCAAAAAGTCGCACGCCATTATCGGTCAGGGCGTCAAGATGGGCGAAGGCTGGCTGCTGCCCGCTGAAATGGTCGAGCTGATCAGCGAAGGCGTAACCAACATCGTCTGCACCCAGCCGTTCGGCTGTCTGCCGAACCACATCGCGGGCAAGGGCATGATCCGAAAAATCCGCGAGGTGTACCCGCAGGCGAATATCGTCGCGGTGGATTACGACCCGGGCGCGTCCAAGATCAATCAGGAAAACCGAATCAAACTCATGCTTTCGAGCGCAGAGTAAAGCAAAGAGGACTGCAAACGCAGTCCTCTTTTTTATCCACAGACGGTGGATAACTTATTCATCGATGATGGTGGTGAACGTCAGGGTTTCGCTCTCGTTTGGATTCAGCTTGCGGATGCCCTGCTTGTGCTCAATGGCATGGTCAAGGTGATTGCCGTCCGGCAGGGTGCTCCACGGCTCGAGGCAGACGAATGGCACCTCGAAATCCTTGTACGGGCTCCACACTGCAAAATAGTCGAAGTCGGTGAAGTCCATCGTCACACGGCGGCGGTTCTTCGTGCTGGCAATGGTTGCCGTGCGGAACGGCAGACCCTCGGTCATGACCGCATCGTTTGCAAACAGCTCGCGGGAAATCGGCAGCCTGCCGTCGGTCAGCGGAACGGAAACGCGGTCGGCGGTCAGCATGACGTTCTCGTCGGTTGCAATGCGGCTGAGCGCGTTCGTGCCCTCAAACTCCACATAGTAGTCGGTTATCTTCTCGCCGTCCTCCCAGCAGAGCGTGTAGGCGTCATGGCCGCCAACCTCATAATACATCACGGAATCGCTCGTATTCTTGACGATATGCTCCTTTTTCAGCGCATTTCCGTCCAAAGTATAGCGCACGGTGCAGATAAAATCCCACGGATACATCTTCTTCGTGTACTCGCTCGGCGTGAGCGTGAATTCCGCACAGGTGCCGCTGATTTTCTGTGCCTGCCACTCCAGATCGCGCCCGAAGCCGTGCTGCGTGATCTCATACGGCTTACCGTCCACCGTATAGGTCTTATCCTTGAGCCGTCCCACGATTGGGAACAGAATGGGCGCATGGCGTTTCCATGCCGCCGGATCGCCCTTCCAGACGTATTCCGTGCCGTCCTTTTTGCTCGTAAAGCGGGTCAGTTCGGCACCGAATTCGTTAATTTCCACGCAAAAGCGTTCGTTTTCCAATACCTGCATGGGTCTTTCCTCCTTTACTTGAGGCAATACCACATAATTAAAGCTGCGGCTCCTTGCGCAGGCTCCGGTCGCGCTGCCGCGGCGCTTTACGCAAATCGCTCTTGTTCAATTATGTGGTATTACCTTAAGTTCAGGATACCCACTTTATCCGGTAAAGTCAAGAAAAAAGGACGAACCAACGGTTCGTCCTTTGCTTTTACTCAAGCTCCGAAATCGCTCTGCGGATTGCGGCATCCTGCTGCTCCACAGCGTCGAGCAGGCTCCTGTCCTCGAGCGGCTTATTGCCTCTCATGGCCTCGGTCAGCACAGCGCTGACCTGATACAGCCGCTCAAAGCCAAGGTTCTGCGCTACGCCCTTGAGGGTATGCGCACCGCGGAAGGCAGCCTCCCAGTCCTGCTGCAGGGCCGCGTTGTGCAGGTCGGCGCAGGTCGGGTCGTCCTGATACTTCTTCACGAACTTTTTCACCATGTTCTCATTGCACAGGCGCTGCAGCGTGTCCGCATAATCGCCGCCGATCTGTGCGTAAAACTCTTCCAGATTCATGTATGTACTCCTCCTCAGGTCTGTACGTCGTTGCGCTTTTGCTTTGCCCAGTACATCAGCTTGTCCGCCCGGCGGATGGCCTCGACCAGCGGATGCGCCTGATACACACCGCCGATGCTGACGGTCGGGTGGATATTCTCGTACTGCGGTATTTCGGTTGTGTACACGGCTCCCCGAATGCGCTCGAGTGTCGAACGGAATTTCTCCGCCGGGATATGCGACAGCAGCAGCACAAATTCATCGCCGCCGTAGCGGACGAGTGTGTCCGCTATGTTGACGCGCGAGAGAATGACGTTCGCAACGTGCCGCAGCACCGCGTCGCCCGCAAGGTGGCCGTATTCGTCGTTGATCTCCTTAAAGTTGTCAATGTCGATCACCGCCAGTGCCTCCGCCTTTTCCAGCTCGGGCTGCTGGTCCTCGAGGTAGCGGCGCCCGTACGCGCCCGTCACCGGATCCAGATAAAAATCCTCTCCGTGCGAGGCATCCAGCCGGAACTGCCGCCCGCCGCTCGTCACCCAAACGCTGTCGCTGAGCCTGCTGCCCAGCTCGAGCACGCACTCGCGTCCGTCCACGAGCAGATAGCGCGAAATCAGCTGATACGCGCACTCGTCGGTAAGCTCCAGCTTGCTCATGCGCGTCTTTTCCTCCATGCAGCGGCGGGAAATACATCTGCTGCATCGCTTTCCGTGATTCCACACCGGAGAGCACGGCAGGACGCGGTCCGAGAACGTGCCGTCCGCATTCAGCTGCAGGATTTCGCCCCTTTTCGGATCAACCAGCCGCACCACATCAAAAATACGGCTCATGCCCTCCATTGAAGCCGCAAGCTGTCTTCCGGTGACAGCGCCGGAATCCGGCAGCGCCATTTCCGGCAGCATGATATCGGTCTGCATCTCGCGGAACTGACCGACAGCGCCGAGATACCGCGGCTTGGCGTCACTCGACCAGAGCGCACGAGCCGCGAGCATGTACTCGTGTTCCCAGCCGTTCTCCGGAAACCGCAGGGTGATCGGCATGCTGACATCCGGAGCATCCCGCGTGGTAACATACAGCGCGTTTTCCAGGCGATGAAGGTCATCCTTGCTGAAGATCGTGAATTTTTCCGTATCCGCCGCATCATACAGACGGCTGCCAAACGGCAGCGTATCCGTGTGGTCCGTCACAGAGATGGTGCGCGTTGCCGCATCATAGTCGAACTGAATGCCGCAGGACTGCTTGGCAAAGAAGTCGGTCTTGATACGCTCGGTCTCGAGCGCCTGAATCGAGCGCCCGACCTGCGGCGTCGCCTGCTTGAGCATCATTTCGGTCGAAAGCTGCTGCGTGTGCGCCGTGCTGTGCATATATCCCTCGTTGGCCTCGCGCAGACGCTCCCTGATCTGCAGCGACGCATCGAGCAGGCACTCGAGCAGCAGCGGATTGAACGTGCCGCACTCGCCGTTTACGATCATCCGCAGGGCGGTCTCGTGGTCATACGCGGACTTGTAGCAGCGCACGCTTGTCAGCGCGTCGTACACATCGGCAACCGAAACGACCTGCGCCGCAATCGGGATCTCCTCGCCGGTCAGGCCGTCCGGATAGCCGCGGCCGTCGTAGCGCTCGTGATGCCAGCGCGCGATCTCATACGCGGTCTTGAGCAGCGGCTCCTCATTCGAGAACGGCAGGTCGTGCAGGATATCCGCGCCGACCGTCGTGTGCGACTTCATGATCTCAAACTCTTCCTTTGTCAGCTTGCCGGGCTTGTTGATGATCTCATCCGGAATACTGACCTTGCCGATATCGTGCAGCGCGGACGCACTCGAGATCAGCTGAATGTCCTCCTGCGTCAGCGAATAGCGGTCGGTCTTCTGCACCAGACGGTTCAGCAGCACCTCGGTAATGGTGCGGATGTGCAGCACATGCGGGCCGCTCTCGCCGTTGCGGAACTCGACAATATGGCTGAAGATATTGATCATCAGGTCGCTGATCTTCTCTTTTTCGTAAATCTGCTCGGCGGCCAGCCGCATCAGCCGCTTCTGCTTGGCAGCCAGTATCAGCGCGTTGACCACGCGGCGGCGCACGACCATGCAGTCGAACGGGCGGCTGATATAGTCGATAACGCCGAGGTCGTACGCGCGCTCGATGTGCTCGATGCCGTTCTCCGCCGAGATCATCACCACCGGGATATCCTCGATCTGGCGGTTGTTGTTCATCGCGGTCAGTACGTCAAAGCCGTTCATCTCCGGCATGACCATATCCAGCAGGATAAGGTCGATATCGGTGTGCGCCCGCAGCAGCTCGATCGCGCGTGCGCCGTTTTCCGCCTCGATAAAATTGTATTCATCACCAAGAATATCGGCTAAGATCGTGCGATTCAGCTCGGAATCATCTACGATCAGAATCGTGCTTTTCTCTTTCATTCGTGCTAAAACCTCCTGCCGGTCAAGCAATAGATACCGTGATTGATTGATCACAGGCCGCATAAAACAAATCGTGTTCCTGCATGCATCTGCATGCATAAAAGCCGAGGTCTGCAGGGCAGAAAACCGGCAGGGATAACGCTAAAATAATCCATTAGTATGATAACATTCTTTACAGGTTTATGCAAGCTATTTTGTTTTGAAAATGCAGATTTTTTAACATTTCACACGTTTTACCCTAAAAAAAAAAAAAAAAACGCACTTTTTTCCTGCTTTTCAGCCTGCCGAAGCAAGCATGCAGCGTATCAATATGCAAAAGGCAAGCCCGACTCCCGCAGGAATCAGCACCGCCGCCAGTGTCCACTTTGCGCTGCGCGTCTCCTGCAGGATGGTAAGGCAGGTTGTCGAGCACGGTGCATGCGCCACGGTGAGCACCAGTGTGCAGAGCGCGGTCTGCACCGTCCAGCCGTTTGCCAGCAGCAGCGCACGGAAGGAGGCAAAGTCCACGCCGGAGACAATCGTGCCGGACGAGAGGTAGCCCATCACGATGAGCGGCATGACCAGCTCGTTCGCCGGAAAGCCGAGGATGAACGCAAGCAGAATCACGCCGTCTATTCCGAACACCCGCGCTGCCGGGTCTAAAAATGCCGTGATGTGCGACAGGATAGCTGTATTCCCGATCTGCACATTGGCGAGCAGCCAGATGAGCACGCCCGCCGGAGCCGCCACAGCGGCGGCTCTCGCAAGGACGAACAGCGTCCGGTCGCGCACGCTGCGCACGATAACGCGCCCGATCTGCGGCATGCGGTACGGCGGCAGCTCGAGCGCAAACGACACCGCCTCTCCGCGCAAAACCGTTGCCGAGAGAATGCGCGACACGAGCAACGTCAATCCCACGCTTGCCGCGATGACGCCGGTCAGCAGCAGCGCGCCGCCTGCCGCGCTGCCCGCGAAAAACACCGCGCACAGAAAAATAAGCAGCGGAAACCGTCCGTTGCACGGCGCAAAGCTGTTGGTGAGGATGGCGATCAGCCGCTCCCGCGGCGAGTCGATGATGCGGCAGCCTGTCACGCCGCAGGCGTTGCACCCGAAGCCCATGCACATGGTCAGGCTCTGCTTGCCGCTCGCTCTCGCGCACTGGAAGGCGTGGTCAAGCTGAAACGCCACGCGCGGCAGGTAGCCCGCGTCCTCGAGCAGCGTGAACAGCGGGAAAAAGATCGCCATCGGCGGCAGCATGACCGAGACCACGGTTGCCAGTACGCGCCACAGCCCGTCGGTCAGCATCGAGACGAAAAACGGCGGCAGTCCCAGCTTCGCAAGCGCACCCGCAAACGGCGTGCCGAGTGCCAGAAGATGCGTGCTCAGCCACTCGCTCGGCACGTTTGCGCCGAATAGAGTGATGTAAAACACGCCTGCGAGCAGTAAAAGCATGAGCGGCACGCCGAGCCTCCGGCTGAGGATCACATCGTCCGCTTTATCATCCCGCGCGCAGACGCATTCCGACTGCTTGACGCACGTCAGCGCGATCTCCTCCGCGCGGAGTGCCGCCGCTGCGGTTGCAATATCGTCCCTCTGCTCCTCCGTCAAATCCTCGTCCATCGCCGGATAGCGGATAGCGGTCGGGTGCGTTTCATTTTCGCCTGCCGCCGCTCGGCGTATCGCGGCTTCGAGCTCGTGCAGACCCTTTCCCTGCCGTGCGGCGCACGGTATCACCGGTATGCCAAGCTCCCGCTCGAGCGCGGCAACATCAATCTCAATGCCCTTTTTCGCGGCTTCATCCATGAGATTCAGGCACAGAATGGCGTTTTTCTGTACCTCCAGTACCTGCAAAGCAAGGATGAGGCTGCGCTCCAGACAGCCCGCGTCCGCCACGAGCACCACCGCGCACGCCTGACCCGAAACCAGAAATTCCCGCGCGGCACGCTCCTCCTCCGAGTGCGCCCGCAGCGAGTAAGTACCCGGCAGGTCGGTCAGCGTCAGACCGCCGCCGCGCAGCCTGCCCTCGGCGCACGCGACTGTTTTTCCGCTCCAGTTGCCGGTGTGCTGACGGCTGCCGGTCAGGGCGTTGAACACGGTCGATTTGCCGACGTTCGGGTTGCCCGCCAACGCCACGGTGCGCCTCATGGCTGCACCTCGATTTGAGCGGCATCGCATTTACGCAGGGCAACCACCGCGCCGCGTATCCGGTACGCGATCGGGTCGCCCGAGAGCGCACGCCGCACACAGGTTACGCGCGTGCCCGGCACTAACCCTAAATCCTGCACGCGCCGCCGCATGCCGCCGCTGAGGTGCAGCGCCGCGACCCGCGCCCGCTGTCCGTCCCGCAGCGCCGACAGCGAAATATTTGCCGAATTCGCCATTCCAATCAGCCCCTTATCCATAATTTCTGCTTACAGACTATGCGCTTTTGCGAAATTTGGTGCTACTCTGCCCTGCCTGCACATATAGTAAGGCAGACCCCAAAGGAGGCTCGGCTGCATATGAAAACAAGCGAATCCTATCTGCCCGAGGGCAGCTACATGGTACAGCCTGCGGTTCGGCAGGCATTTTCAACGCTCGGCGCACTGCGGCAGGCGCAGGACGAGGGACGCATTCTGGAAGCTGTCGCACAGCGGTGCACCGCCGCGCACGACCTGCTGTTCGACCTCGGCATCGCGCAGGGCATCCTGCCGCGCGTGTCCTGCGCGCTCGGCGTGGCGGAGGGCGACACGCGCGAGATTGCCATCCTGTCGCGTGTAGGCAAGCCCACCTGCTTCGTCGTCACCGATATCGACGAGAGCACGGACCCGCCCACGGCATGGCTGTCGCGCACCATCGTTCAGCAGAAGGCGCAGGACCGGCTGCTCGATTCCCTCCGTCCGGGTGACGTGATTCCGGCGCGCGTAACGCATCTGGAGCCGTTCGGCGCGTTCGTGGACGCAGGCTGCGGCGTGCCGTCGCTCATCGGCATCGAAAATCTGTCCGTGTCGCGCATCTGCCACCCGAGCGACCGATTGACCGTCGGGCAGTCCATTCTGGCGGCTGTCCGCACCGTGGAGCCGGAAAACCGAAGAATTTCGCTCACCCACCGCGAGCTGCTCGGCACCTGGGCGCAGAACGCGGCGCTGTTCTCCGTCGGTGAGACCGTGCGCGGCGTTGTCCGCTCCATCGAGCCGTACGGCGTGTTCATCGAGCTTACGCCCAACCTGTCCGGCCTTGCGGAGCCGCGTGCGGATCTTCATCCCGGCATGGCGGTATCCGTGTACATCAAGTCCATCCTGCCGCAGCGGATGAAGGTAAAGCTGACCGTCATCGACGTTCTCTCGCCGTATGACGCACCGACACCGCCACGGTATTTCATCACGGGCGGACATATTGATGCGTGGACCTATACGCCGGTTGGATGCGATAAAAAGCCGGTTAAAACCGTTTTCGAGTAAACAGCAAAAAATGGAGAATGAAACCGTCACGTTCATTCTCCATTTTCCATTTTTCAATTATTTCTGATTTTTCACTCTATCCCAGTACGCTTTTGCGGCCTGTTCGGTCTTATTCGGGCCGTATTCGTAGTATTGTGCGCCGCGCAGCTCCTCGGGCAGATACTCCTGCTGCACCCAGTGATTAGGATACATATGCGGATACTGATACGTCAGTCCGCGGCCTAATTTCTTTGCGCCGCCGTAATGCGCATCCTTAAGGTGCGCCGGAATATCGCCTGCCCTGCCCGCCCGAATATCGGCAATGGCGGCATCAATACCATTGATGGCACTGTTGGATTTGGGCGCAGTTGCCATCAAAATGATCGCCTCCGCGAGCGGAATCCGCGCCTCGGGCAATCCCAGCTGAAACGCGCTGTCCACGCACGCCTTGACGATGGCGGCGCACTGCGGGTACGCCAAACCGATATCCTCACTCGCAATAACGAGCATGCGCCGCGCCGCGGAGATCATATCGCCTGCCTCGAGCAGCCGCGCGAGATAATGCAGGGCGGCATCCGGGTCGGAGCCACGCACGGACTTCTGCAGCGCCGAGAGGATGTCATAGTGGCTGTCACCGTCGCGGTCGTAGCGCATATTCGAGCGCTGCGCCGCCTGCTGCGCGTCCGCGAGCGTGATGCCGTCCGCCCCCGCACCGGAGACGAGCAGCTCGACCGCGCCGAGCGCCTTTCGCACGTCGCCGCCGACCGCCTGCGCGATGTAATCCGCCACGCCGTCCTCGACCGGCTTTGCGTCCTCGCCCATCGCAAGTTTCAACGCACGTTCCACTGCACGGCGCATATCGGCAGCCTCGACCGGCTTGAACTCGAATACCGTGCAGCGGCTTAAAATCGCGTTGTAGATGTAAAAATACGGGTTTTCCGTCGTGGATGCGATGAGCGTGATCTTGCCGGTTTCGATGAACTCCAGCAGGCTCTGCTGCTGCTTTTTGTTGAAATACTGGATCTCATCGAGGTACACGAGCGCACCGTTCGGCGCAAGGAAGGTGTCCAGCTCGTCAATGATCGCCTTGATGTCGGCAATGCCCGCCGTGGTGGCGTTTAAGTGGTATAACTTGCGGTCGGTCTGCTGCGCGATGATGGACGCGACCGTGGTCTTGCCCACGCCGGACGGCCCGTAAAATATCAGGTTCGGGATGCTGCCGCTTTCAATGACGCGGCGCAAAAGGCCGTTTTCGCCCAGTAAATGCCGCTGCCCGACCACATCGTCCAAAGTCTTCGGACGGATTTTGTCTGCTAAAGGTTGGTACATAATTTCACCTTAACCATTTTTTTCGTAGGGCGTGACAAGGTGAATTGCCCTGCAGGGCAAGAGATGGTCCTCTGGAGGACGACCTCGGCACGCCGTTGTAAACCATCTGCATACCGTTCAATGCGGCGCGCCGAGTCGTCGCGCCCTACGATTATCGTTCATATGTTATGAATTATATCATAAATTTTCGTTATCGACAAACCCTCTTGACTTTATCGCTTTATTATGATAAACTATCCCCATCAAAGAAAACGAACACAGGAGGTCTCCCCATGGACAAGCCTTTTCTCGATAAGCTGCGCAAGATCGACCCGTATGTGCCGGGCGAGCAGCCGAAAACCGACAATATCATCAAGCTGAACGCCAACGAGAACCCGTACCCGCCCGCGCCGTCCGTGACCGAGGTTCTGCGCACGTTTGACGCCGCAAAACTTGCGATTTACCCGGATGCGAACGCGAAAGCACTCAAAACCGCTATCGCAGAGCGGTTTGACCTGCAGCCGTCGCAGGTATTCCTCGGCAACGGCTCGGATGATGTGCTCGCGCTAGCGTTCCAGTCGTTCTTCTGCTCGGACAAGCCCATTCTCTATCCGGACATCACCTACTCGTTCTATCCGGTGTGGTGCGATCTGTTCCGCATTCCGTACGAAAACATGCCGCTCGACGAGGATTTCTGCGTCAATGTGCGTGATTACGACAAGCCGAACGGCGGTATCGTGCTGCCGAACCCGAACGCGCCGACCGGCCGCGGCGTAACGCTCGAGTTCCTCGAGGACCTGCTGCAGCACAATCAGGACTGCGTTGTCATCATCGACGAGGCGTATGTGGACTTCGGCGCGCAGAGCGCGGTTCCGCTGCTCGGCAAGTACGAAAACCTGCTCATCGTGCAGACAACCAGCAAGTCGCGCTCGCTCGCGGGCATGCGCATCGGCTACGCACTCGGCTCGGAGACGCTGATTTCCACGCTCGAGGCGGTTAAAAACTCGTACAACTCGTACACGATGGACGCGATCGCACTTGCTGTCGGTGAGGCATCCATCCGTGACGAGGATTACTTCCAGCAGACCTGTCGTAAGGTCTGCACCACCCGTGACCGCTCGGCGGAGGCGCTGCGAGCGCTCGGCTTTACCGTACTGCCGTCGCTGACAAACTTTCTGTTTGTCACCCATCCGAACAAGAAAGCGCCGGATATCTTCGCCGCCCTGCGCGAAAAGGGTATCTTTATCCGCTATTTCAAGCTGCCGCGCATTGATAATTACCTGCGTATCACCGTCGGCACGGATGAGCAGATGGATAAGCTTATCGCCGCGCTGAAAGAGATTCTGTAAGAAAAAACCCTCTCAAACGAGCAATGTCAGTAAGTTAAGCTGGCATTACTCTATGAGAGGTTTTTTTCTGTTTACTTCTGCGGAATGGTATACTGCCTTGCCCGTTCGCTGTCCGCGACACCCTTAGTTGTCGGGTCATTGACGGCGTTCCACACGCTCGACAGCACAAGGAACAGGCAATACGGATTGCGCACCGCATTGCAGAGCAGCGCGCCGACGCTCTCCCAGGTGGTGAGGTCAGCGGCGGTCAGACCGGCATACGCCAGCACCGCGGCGAACGCACTCACGACGATCTGCACCCAGAATACCGGATTCCTAAGCCGCACCTTCCAGTTCACTCGACTTCCTCCTTTTCTAAATCACTGATGCGGTGGTTAGCCACGCGGACACGCTCGTCCAGCAGCGCGACTGCCTGCTCCAGCCTGAAGGTTCGGGTGATGAGGTTATTGTGCTTTTCGACCTTCTTTTCAAGCTGCTCGATGCGGTAATTGACCAGCTTGCCGGAGACGATAATGCCGCCGGCCGTGCCCGCCAGCGTCCCCAGCAGGCTCAGTCCCGCAATGATGATCTCAGCTGACACGTTTTCACCTCCTTGCTTCGCATAAGTGCCTGCACCCATACGCCGTTCGGCGGCGAAAATTGACCACGAATGGTCAACTCGATCGAAATTTTTTTATTTTTCTTTGAGCGCACCCTTTTTGATGTTCGCCTGCAGAATGTTATCCGTCAGCTCATACAGGTACGCCGAGCCTTTCTCCGTGCGGCTCTGGCGGCCGTAGACCTGCTTGGCGGTCACATCGTGGTCAGCCCAGTCGCTGCCGCCGTTGCTGTTGTTGAGCAGGAGCGGCTGCAGATTGTCCATCGCGTGGGCAAAGTGCGCCTCGGCGGTCTCATCGGCCTCAAATTCGTCAAAAACAGCCATCAGCTCGTGCTTCTGGTCGTCCGGCAGGAGCGAATAAATGCGCTGCTTTGCCGCGTCCTCGCGCGTCTTCTGCGTCTGCAGACCGTCGGCGTCGTAGGCGTAGGTGTCACCTGCGTCAATCTCCACCACATCGTGCAGCAGGCACATGAGCATGACCCGCGCCACATCCACCGGCTCGTTGGAATATTCCTGCAGCAGATACGCCATGATGGCCATGTGCCATGCGTGCTCGGCGTCGTTCTCGCGGCGGCCGTGGCCGGAGAGATGCGTCTGCCGGAAAATGTTCTTCTCCTTGTCGATCTCAAGAATGAAATCCAGCTGTTTCTGCAGCCGTTCGTCCATAAATCTGCCTTCTTTCTGCCGAAATGAAAACGGGTACAGCCTGCGCCATACCCGCCGAATTATTTATCTTTGAGGAGCGTGTTCAGCTCTTCCATAAAGGTGTTGATGTCCTTAAACTGGCGGTAGACCGAGGCAAACCGCACATACGCGACCTCATCAACCTTACGCAGCTGCTCCATGACAAGCTCACCGATGACCTTGCTGGAGACCTCGCTTTCGAGCGAGCTGAACAGCTTCTGCTCGACGTAATCGACGATCTGTTCCATCTGCATCAGCGAAACCGGGCGTTTCTCGCAAGCCTTCACCAGACCGTTGAGCAGCTTCTGTCGGTCGTACGCCTGCCGCGTGCCATCGCGCTTGATCAGCATAAGCGGCATTCGCTCCACCGTTTCGTAGGTGGTAAAGCGTTTTCCGCAGTGGAGACATTCACGTCGGCGGCGGATGCTGGTACCCTCGTCCGTCGGACGGGAGTCCACGACCTTGCTGTCTTCAAAGCTGCAAAATGGGCACTTCATCGTACTTCCCCCTTGTGAACACCGCTTCACGCGCGTGGTTTGTTATCTGTCTGCTGTTATTATACTACGCGCGGTGCTGTTAAGTCAATTTTTTATTGTGATAAAGCGGCACCTTTTCCTGCCCTCCGGGCGGCTTCTTTTCTGCACCGGCTGTGCGGGGTACTCGAACTGCCGCAGGCGGGTTCGCCCCTGACAGGGCGGCAGCTTTTTTCAGCACCGGCAGTTCGAGTGCCCCGCTCAGCCGGACGCAAAAAAGGCACCCGAACGGGTGCCTTTTCGATAGTCGTTAGATCTTGCGACGGCGGCGGAACTTCTTACGGAAGAAGCCCCACAGACCGGTAGACAGCATAACGGACGACCAGCCGCCGGCCAGGATACCGACGATCAGCGGCAGGGTGAACTGCTTGAGCGACGGAACACCGAGAATGTATACCATGCCGATGGTGAACAGCGTGGTAAGCGTGGTGTTGATGGTACGGCCCATGGTCTGCCAGATGCTCTTCTCGCCGATGACCTCAAACGGCTCCTTGCGCGCGGTGCGCAGGTTCTCACGAACGCGGTCGAATACGATGATGGACGCGTTGATGGAGTAGCCGAGGATGGTCAGTGCAGCAGCGATGAAGTTGCTGTCGAGCGGAATCTGCAGCAGAACGTAAACGCTCAGCATAACGAGCAGGTCGTGAACCAGGCAGCAGATCGCAGCCAGACCACTGGTCAGCTCGAAGCGGAAGGTGATGTACAACAGCATCAGCAGGATTGCAAGGATCGAGCAGAGGAATGCCGAACGCTGCAGGTCGCTGCCGACAGAAGCGGATACGTCGTTGTTGTTGAGGATATCGGTATCGGCAAGGCTGTACTTCTCCAGCATCTTGTCGATCACGGCAGCACGCTGCTCGGAATCGATCGAGGTGGAGCGGATCAGCACGTCCTCGTTGCCGTCACCGGAGGAGGTTACAGAGGATGCGTCCACGCCGGTTGCGTCCTTGAACAGATCGCTGACCTCGGTCTGGATATCCTGCGTAACAGCGGTATGCATGTTGAACTCCATCTCGGTACCGCCGGCAAAGTCGATGCTCAGGTTGAACAGGTTCTTGCCGAACGGCAGCAGGATCAGCGCGACAAGGCCGGTAGCGACCAGTACGACAGAGATACCGCCAAAGATCTTGAAGTTCTTGAGGATCGGGAAATGCTTCTTCTCTTCCTTGCGCTCGCGCAGGCCGTAAGCCTTCGGATTGCGGATGTGGAAATCAACCATGCGGTTGAGCAGGAAGTGCGTGATGGTCAGCGCGGTGAACATGGACACGATAACACCGATGCCCAGCGTGGTAGCGAAGCCGACGATCGTGCCGGTGCCGAGGAAGAACAGCACGCCGCACGCGATCAGGGTGGTGATGTTGGAGTCCAGAATTGCGGTGAACGCACGCTTGAAGCCGGAGTCGATGGCGCTCTTGACGGTCTTGCCGGCAGCCATTTCCTCCTTGATGCGCTCGAAGATAATGACGTTTGCGTCAACCGCCATACCGATGGACAGGATGATACCTGCGATGCCCGGCAGGGACAGGTTTACGCGGATAACGCTGAACAGCAGCGCCTCGATAACCATGTAGAAGCACAGAGCGAAGCAGGAAACAACGCCCGGAACGCGGTACATGATGATCATGAACAGCATAACGAGGATCAGACCGATCATACCTGCCTTCAGGCTGGAGCTCATCGCGTCTGCGCCCAGCTGCGGGCCGACAGAGCGAAGCTCTACCTGCTTGAGCGAGAACGGAATCTGACCTGCGTTGATGAGGTTTGCCAGCTCGGTCGCGCTGTCGCGGGTGAACGAGCCGGAGATTACGCAGCTGTCGCTGTCGATCTTGGAAGAAACGGACGGTGCGGAAATAACCTGATCGTCCATGACGATAGCCATCACGTTGGTGCCGTCAGTGCGGGCCGCGATGCTCTCGGTCGCTTCAGCAAACTTCTGCTTGCCCTCAGAGGTAAACTGTACCTCTACATAATGGGTATCCGCAACTTCGTTGCCGGTCGGGCGGCCATAGCCGTAAGTAGCTTTCTTAACGTCAGAGCCGGTCAGCCACTCCTTGCCGTCAGCATCAACAAAGGTGAGCTGTGCGGTGGTGCCGAGGGTCTGTACGGCCTCCTCCGGGTTGGTGATCTGCGGGATTTCGACCGTTACGCGGTTGTCGCCGCTGAGGGATACGGTAGCCTCGGTAAAGCCCTTACCGGTCAGTCGCTGACGGATGACCTTCTGTACCGAGTTCATGTCGTCGGATAGGTTGTTGGTGTCGTAGCCGTCCGGGATTTCGGCCTCGTATACGATACGGGAGCCGCCGACCAGATCCAGACCCAGACGGATACCGTTGTCGGTATCGAGTACGCTCGGGATGATGGCCTTCAGACCGGAGTCTGTAGTGTCTGCGGAATCGGTCGAAGCCGAGTCAGCAGAGGTGTCAGCAGACGCATTCGTGCTGTCTGCCTTGTTGTCCGCCTTGTCTGCGCTGCTGTCGGTAGACGAGGTATCGCTCGTATCCGTCGCAGACGTGTCGGACGTTGCCGTGTTCCGGAACGGCATGGTCCAGCCGCCCGGAATGTACACTCCTGTTACCGCCGTCACGCCGAGGAAAATGATGATCAGCATGACCGCGATAAAGGAAGTTACACTCTTTTTCACTTGCAAGTGCCTCCTTTAATTTTTTTGTTACACAACTGATTTAGTATACAGCATAATAGCCAAAAAGTCAATCATTCTGCATGAATTGTGCAACATTTATGCGCCATTGACGCATAAGCGGCAGAATATCCCGCGTGAGCGGGATATCTGTCAATTTCAGGGATAAACTTTCCGGTTTACAGGTTAATCTCAACCTTTACATCTTCGCCAGTCAGATAAGGTGCAATGGCAGGACGAACACACTCGCTCAGGAACTCATCTACCTGAGACGGGCAGCGGCCGATGTAAGCGGACGGGTCGAGGTGCTCGAGGATCTGCTCACGGGTCATGCCGAACATCGGGTCGCCGGCAATGCGGTCAACCATATCGTTCTCGAGGCCCTCCTCCTTGATGCGCTTGCCCGCAGCCATGGAGTGCTCGCGGATGCGCTCGTGCAGGTCCTGACGGTTGCCGCCGCGCTTTACGGCGTCCATCATGATGTTCTCGGTTGCCATGAACGGCAGCTCGTTCATAACGTGCGCCTCGATGACCTTCGGGTAAACGACCAGACCGGAAACGACGTTGATCATGATGTTGAGGATTGCGTCAACGGCAAGGAATGCCTCCGGCACAGAAATGCGCTTGTTCGCAGAGTCGTCGAGCGTGCGCTCGAACCACTGGGTAGCCGAGGTGAACGCCGGGTTCAGGCTGTCGCAGATGACGTAGCGCGCCAGTGCGCAGATACGCTCGGAACGCATCGGGTTGCGCTTGTACGGCATGGCGGACGAGCCGATCTGGTTCTTCTCGAACGGCTCCTCTACTTCCTTCAGGTGCTGCAGCAGACGCAGGTCGGTTGCGAACTTGGAAGCGGATTCTGCGATACCGGCGAGCGTTGCGAGCGTCTGTGCGTCGATCTTGCGGGAGTAGGTCTGGCCGGAGACCGGAACCACGCCTGCAAAGCCGAAATCATCGGCAATGCGCTTCTCAAGCTCCTTAACCTTGCTCTCGTCGCCGTCAAACAGCTCCATGAAGGACGCCTGCGTGCCGGTCGTGCCCTTGCTGCCGAGCATGCGCAGGTTTTCGATGCGGTATTCTACCTCATTCAAATCCATCAGCAGCTCGTTCATCCACAGGGTAGCGCGCTTGCCGACGGTGGTCAGCTGTGCGGGCTGGAAGTGGGTGAAGCCGAGGGTCGGCTGGGACTTGTGCGCATCCGCGAACTGCGCCAGCTTGTCCAGTACGGTCGCCAGCTTTTTGCGAACCAGCAGCAGACCCTCGCGGATCTGGATGATGTCGGTATTGTCGCCGACATACGCGCTGGTAGCGCCGAGGTGGATAATGCCGGCCGCCTTGGGAGCCGCCTTGCCGAAGGTGTAAACGTGCGCCATAACGTCATGGCGTACCTCCTTCTCGCGCTGACGGGCCACATCATAGTCGATGTCGGTCAGGTGCGCGGCCATCTCGTCCACCTGCTCCTGCGTGATCGGCAGACCGAGCGCCCGCTCCGCCTTAGCCAGCGACAGCCACAGCCGACGCCAGGTGGAGAACTTCATATCCGAGGAGAAGGTGTAGAGCATCTCCTTGGAAGCGTAGCGCGAAGAAAGCGGGCTTTCGTACACGTTGTTCATGTTATTCGTCCTTTCCGGTGTGTATTTTATCCAAATTATAACGAAATAACGGACTTGGATGGTATCTAATCTTCCATAACAGTCCGATTTTAGTTTAACACTTTGCACCGGTCATTTCAAGCAAAACCGACCGGTTTTGCGCTATCTTGTAGCAATAAACAAAGTTTGCAGCGGTTTCGCCGTTAGATTTTGCGTCCTTCCCTTTTTCCTGCACCGCCTGCGCGGTTCAAGTGCCCCAGAGGGTCGGTGCAGAAAACAAAAAGCAGCACCCTTTTCAGAGTGCTGCTCGGAATTACGAATGCTTACGCGTTCTTGATAAACGCTTCGAGGCGGTCGAGACCCTTGTCAATCTCGGTGAGCGAGGTCGCATAGCTCCAGCGGATGAAGCCCGGCGCGGCAAATGCGGTGCACGGAACGGTCGCGACCAGACCCTTCTCAAGAAACAGCTGCGCGAAGTCCTCGGCGCTCTCGATGACCTTGCCGTACATGGTCTTGCCGAGGAAGCCGGTCATGTTCATCATAACATAGAACGCGCCCTCCGGCTTGATGCAGGAAACGCCCTCGATCTGGTTCATGCGCTCTACCAGATGGTCGCGGCGCTGCTCGAACGCCTGCTTCATCACCTGCATATCCTCCTGCGGGCCGGTCAGTGCAGTGATGGCCGCCTGCTGGGAAATGGTGGACGGTGCAGAGGTGGAGTGGCTCAGGTAGTTCGCCATCACCTTGGCCAGCTGCGGATTGGACGCGCTGTAGCCGATACGCCAGCCGGTCATCGCGTAGCTCTTGGATACGCCGTTGACCAGAATGGTGCGCTCCTTCACGTCCTCGCCCAGAGAAGCGAAGGAAACGAACTCATTGTTATCATATACAAGGTTGCAGTAAATCTCATCCGCGATAACATAGATGTTATGGCGGCAGCAAACCTCAGCGATCGCCTCCAGCTCGGCCTTGGTGTATACCATGCCGGTCGGGTTGGACGGAGAGTTCAGCATGAACACCTTGGTCTTGTCGGTGATGGCGGCGTCCAGCTGCTCTGCGGTGATTTTGAAGTCCGCCTCCTCGGTTGCGGCTACGATGACCGGGATTGCACCTGCCTGCTTTACCATCTCGGAGTAGCTTACCCAATACGGAGCCGCGATAACGACCTCATCGCCCGGGTTGCACAGCGTCATCAGCGCGATATAAACCGAGTGCTTTGCACCCGAAGCAACGACGATCTGTGTCGGCTCGTAGTCCAGACCGCAGTCCTCCTTCAGACGGTAGCAGGCTGCCTTGCGCAGGTCCATCAGACCGGCTGCCGGCGTGTACTTGGTCTGGTTGTTCTCAATGGCCTCAATACCGGCCTGCTTGATGTGCTCCGGCGTCGGAAAATCCGGCTCACCGGCACCAAAGCCGACAACGTCCTTGCCCTCTGCCTTCATCTGCTTGAACAGCGAATCAATGGCCAGCGTCGTGGACGCCTGCACACCTGCTGCAATCTTGGAAATCGGCTTCAATGCCATGCTCAGCACTCCCTTATATCTCTCATCAGTTATCATGTGTTTTTATTATATGCCTGCGAACTTATTTTTGCAAGTCCTGACTTAATAAATTGCAAAATCGACACAATAAAAAAACCCGCCGATATTGGCGGGTCAGGTGTGGAATTTTCACAAAACACGGTCGCGCGAGAAGATAATCAGAGCCGTTCCCCGTTCAATCGTGACGGCAAAGCGGCTGTTCGGTTTTGCCTCGTTCGAGGTGGAGATCATGCCGACACGGGTAACCGTGCCGTTCGTTAATTCATATTTTGCATTCTCGATGGTCACGCCCTCGAGCACCGCGTCCATCGGCACGACCGAGAAGTAGGTAAACGTCTCCGGCATGATGAATTCCTGCCGTCCGCCCTGATGCAGCTCGACGCGGTTGTACGGATCGAGAATGGTCAGGTGACCGCCGAGCGTCTTTGCTTCCTCAAGCAGCGAGAGATTTGCCAGCATATGGTCGATGCGCCCGCCGGTCGCACACACGAGCGTCGCCTCGCGGCAGCCGCGGCGGAACACCTCCCGCAGACAGCTCTGCGAATCCGTGTCGTCCTTCTCAGGTCTCAGCAGGATCACATCGTCGCCCTCTACCTCGGTCATGGAATCCCGGTCGGAGATCATGAAATCCGGGTGCAGACCGAGCGCCCGCGCATGCCGCAGGCCGCCGTCCGCACACGCAACGAGCGCGTCCGGATGCTCGCGCAGAAACGCGCGGATGTAACCGTAATCGGTTTCCGGTGCAGCCGCAAAAATCAGCGCGTGCCGCCCTTGGTAAGTTCCCATTCCTTCAGATCCTTTACACTTTCGTACAGCTTTACATAGCTTTCATGACGGGTTTTCGCAATTTCGCCGTTTTCCACCGCCGCAAGGATGGCGCAGCCCTTCTCCTTGACATGCGCGCAGCCGGTAAATTTACACTGCCCGATGTACGGCTCGAACTCCGGAAACGCATACTGCAGATCCTCGGCAAGAACCAAATCCATCTGCTCGGTCTCAAACGAGGAGAAGCCGGGCGTGTCCGCGATATAGCCGCCGCCTTCGATCGGGTGCAGCTCCACATGACGGGTGGTGTGCTTGCCGCGGCCGATCTTATCCGAAATCGCACCGACCTCAGCGCCGAACGAGCTGTCCAGACGGTTGAGCACGCTCGACTTGCCGACACCCGAGTTGCCCGCAAACGCGCTCACCCTGCCGCGGATGCGCTCGCGCAGTGCGTCAATGCCCTCGCCGGTGTGCGCGCTCACGCGCAGCACCTCGATGCCGCTCCTGCGGTAGGTTTCATACAGCTCGTCACCCGGATTCGCGTCCGTCTTGTTGATGACGACCAGTGCGTCCATGTTCTTGTGCACCGCGATCGCCGTTACCTTGTCGATCAGGAACGGGTCGGTCACCGGCGGTGCCGCGCTCGCCACGGCAACGACCAGATCCAGATTCGCCACAGCCGGCCGGATCAGGCTGTTCTTGCGCGGCGTGATCGTCTGCAGATAGCCGGTGCCGTCCTCCGGCTGGATTTCCAGCGTCACACGGTCCCCGACGATAGGCTTGCCCACGGTCTTGCGGAACCGTCCGCGTGCTTTGCATTCAATGAGACCCTCGGCGGTATCCACATAGTAGAAACCGCCGATGCCCTTCAGAATGATCCCTTCGATCAAACTTAATTCCTCCGTTTTTACGCTTTGAACGTAATTTCTTAGCTGAATGTGTACGTCTGCGAGGTAGTCGAACCGTCCACGCTGACCGTAACATCATGGTCGCCCACCGAGCCGCTCACCGAGATGGACGTGCTGCCGCCGCTCGTGCTGCAGGTGTCGTCATACTGGATCACGCCGTCCACATAGATGATAACATGCGCGGTATCCGTGTTGTCCGGCAGCGAAACCGGAATGGTCGCACTGCCGAGGCTCGGCGTATCGTCGTAGTCGCCATCGCCGTTGTCCTGACCGCCGGAATTGCCGCCGCTGTTATTATCCGGCGAGTTATTGTTCGATGTGCTCTTGCCCTTGGAGATCTGGATGTTGACGACAGTGCCCTTTGCGACCTCCGCGCCCGCATCCTGCGACTGCCATACGACCGAACCGGCCTCAGCGGTGCTCTCGACCTCGTTCACCGAGCCGATGGACAGACCCTTTTCCGTCAGGGCCTTTTCCGCATCATCCTTTGTCATGCCGAGCAAACCGGGCACAGCAACGTTTTCGTTATCGTCCTTCTGCTTGCCCTTGCTGATATAGACGGTCAGCGTCGCGCCCTTTTCCAGCTCAGCGCCCGCCTCCGGGTCGGTGCGGATTACCTTGCCTTCCTCCACGTCGTCGCTGTATTCCTCAACAACCTCGCACTTGATGTCGTGCGATGCCAGCGCCGCCTGTACATAATCGAGCGTCTTGCCGGTAAAGTCGATCACCTTGTAGGTATCCTTGACGTTTTCGCCGCCCGAGGACACCGTTACCGTGATGATCGTACCCTTGGTTGCCTTTTTCTTACCGTCGCCGTCCGGGTCCTGCTCGAGTATCTCACCGACCGGACGGTCGGATTCCTGCCGTTCGGTTGCTTCCTTTACCGTGAAGTTGTCGGTTATATCCGGGTCGGCCAGCACTTCGTCGATATTGCGCCCGATGAGGTCGGGCACGATAATCTTCTCCGACTTGTCGCTGCTGCCGGTGAGCATCAGAATGCCGACCAGCAGCAGACTGATCACCGCAATCACGCCGACCGCCATGCCGACCGCCATCCCGGGCCGTTCGGCCAGCTTTTCAAAAAAGCCGTTCGGCTCATCCTGCTCTTTTTTGCGGAAACCGGTGCGGGTGCGGGTCTGGGTCTGCGTGCGGGTGCGGGTGCGCGGCGCAGCTGCGCCCTCAACGGAAGCGGCTTCATGCTCTGCCGCACTGCGGCGCGCCGCACGCTGAATGTCCGCACCGATGATCTGCGTCTCGCCCGAGTTATCCTCGCTTGCCACATAGTGGAAGCGTGCGTTCGGGTCCGAGCGGAGCACCTCCATGTCCTCGTACATCTTTTCCGCGGATTCATACCGGCGGCTGATGTGCGCACTCATGGCGTGCATGACAATGTCGTCCATGCCCTTGGGAATGCCCGGCACAAACGCGCTCGGGATGATCGGCACCTCATTGATGTGCTGCATGACGATCTGAAGCGCGGTTTCGCCCTCAAACGGCAGCTTGCCGGTCAGCATTTCGTACATCATCACGCCGAGCGAGTACAGGTCGGTGCGGTAGTCGATCTTGCTGCCCTTGGCCTGCTCCGGCGAGATATAGTGCACCGAGCCGATGGCCTCCTGCACCACGCGGGTCTCCTGCGCGGCAGCGAACGAGGCAATGCCGAAATCGGTCAGCTTTGCCGTACCGTCCCGCAGAATGATAACGTTCTGCGGCTTAACGTCCTGATGGATGATGCCGCGCGAGTGTGCGTGCATGAGTGCGCGGGCAACCTGCTCAGCGAAGAAAATGGTCTCCTCCCACGACAGATGGCCCTTGCGCTGCAGATACTGCTTGAGGGTGATGCCCTCGATCAGCTCCATAACGATATAATCCGTGCCGTCCTCGCTGCCGACGTCGAACACGGAAACAATATTGTGGTGGCTCAGCTTGGCAACGGCGCGCGACTCAATGGAGAACCGCTTGCGGATATCCGGGTCCTCCGCAAACTCCTTTTTGAGCACCTTGAGTGCCACATCGCGCCCGAGAATGGTATCCCGCGCCCGGTAAACGACCGCCATGCCGCCGACGCCGACGATTTCCTCAATCTGATAGCGTCCGCCGAGCATACTGCCGATATATTTATCCATAGTCCGTCACGCTCCCTGCTTTTTACCGAGGGTGAACAGCGCAACGGTGATGTTGTCGCGGCCGCCGCCGTCAAGCGCCAGCTGCAGCAGCGCGTCACCGGCCAGCTCGAGCGTCGGCGCGTTTGCCAGCACCTCCGCGATCCGGCTGTCCTCCGCCATGCCGGTCAGACCGTCCGAGCAGAGCAGCAGCATGTCCTTTTCGGTCAGGCGCACCTCAAACAGGTCGCCTTCGACATACGGCTCCACGCCTACCGCACGGGTGATGAGGTTTTTCTGCGGATGGGTGCGCGCATCCGCCTCGGTGATCTTGCCGCGGCGGCGCATTTCCTCCACATAGGAGTGGTCCTCGCTGATCTGGTGCATGGCTTCGCCGTCAAAGCGGTACGCGCGGCTGTCGCCCACGTTGATAACGGTCGCGCAGTCGCCCTGAATGAGCGCGGCAACCAGGGTCGTGCCCATGCCGCGGAACTCCGGCTGCCTGCCCGCCAGAGAGAAAACCGTCTCGTTCGCCTGCTTGAGCGCCTGCGTCAGCAGGTTCTGCCGAGCCGTTTCGTCCAGCGTGCCGCTTAAAGCGTCACCCACCGACTCGATAAAGCTCTGCGCGGCAAAGCGGCTGGCTACGTTGCCCGCATTTGCGCCGCCCATGCCGTCGCACACGACGAGGAGCGCGGTCCGGTTGTCCTCCCGCGCTTCGATCTGAAAAATATCCTGATTGGTCGGGCGCACCCGTCCCTTATCGGTCAAGCCGAAATATTCCATTTCACAACCTCCTTCGATTGTGTTTATATGTGAGAATATTCAAGTTAATCACGAGAACTGCTCTTACCGTCCTCCTTCAGCTGCCGCTGACGGAGCTGACCGCACGCCGCGTCAATATCCGGACCCAGCTTGCGCCTTACAGTCGCGGTAACGCCGCGCCTCTCGAGCGCCTGCTGGAACTTGCGGACGGTTTCCGGTCTGGACGGTTTCAGCGGGCTTTCCGCCACCTCATTCAGCGGAATGAGGTTGACGTGCGCCGGACGGCCCTTGAGCAGCTTCGCCAACAGGTCGGCCTGCCACGGGCGGTCGGTCTTGTCGCGCGCCATCATGTACTCATAGGAAATGCGCCGTCCGGTGGTGTCGAAATAGTAACGGCACGCCTTCATCAGGCGCTCGACCGGATACGCGTCGTTCACCGGCATGATGGATGAGCGTGTTTCGTCATCCGGCGCGTGCAGCGACACAGACAGCGTGATCTGCAACTTTTCCCGTGCTAACATCTCTATTCTATCAGCAATTCCACTGGTTGACAAGGAGATATGGCGCTGTCCGATGTTGATTCCCTCCGGACAGCTCACCAGATGCAGGAACTTGAGCACGTTGTCGTAGTTATCGAGCGGCTCGCCGGTGCCCATCAGCACAATGTTGGAGACCTTTTCGCCGCTGTCCTTCTGCATGAACAGGATTTCGTCCAGAATCTCGCCTGCGGACAGACTGCGCGTGCGTCCGTTCAGACCGGAGGCACAGAACTTGCAACCCATCCGGCAGCCGACCTGCGTCGAAACGCAGACGGACACGCCGTGCTCGTAGTGCATCAGTACGGACTCCACGCAGTTGCCGTCCCGCAGACGCCATAGGTATTTCACCGTGCCGTCAACGCGGCTCACCTGCTTGCGGGCGACTTCCGGTACGGTCAGCAGAAAATTTTCCGCTAAACGCGCCCGTAAGTCCTTGGATAAGTTGGACATCTCTTCAAAGGACTCCACACCCTCGTGAAGCCATTTGAAGATCTGTCCCGCACGGAACGGCTTTTCGCCCATTTCCTTCAAAGCGCTTTTCAGTTCATCTATTGTAAGGGATTTGATTTCGATCATGTGTCTCTCCTTCAAATCTTCTCTTGTTTCTTATATGGCGAAATGTTCCGCCGATTGTCAATTTATTATAACCGTTTAACAGATATACCGTAGGGCGGGGTGCCCCGCCCTACAGTTCCGCTATCACTTCCGGTGCATTTTCGCAATAAAGAATCCATCCGTATTGTGAACGGGCGGCAGCAGCGTCACCATACCGTCTGCCCTCTCTCCGCAGACCGGATGCGTCCACGAAACCGCTTCAAACTCCGGATTTTCGGTGAGAAACGCGCGGACAACGTCCTCGTTTTCCCGCTGCAGGATGGTACAGGTCGAGTAGACGAGCGTGCCGCCCTTCTTTACATACTGTGCACAGTTTGCAAGGATTCTCGCCTGAATCTCCGGCAAAGTCCGGATTTCGTCCGGATTCTTGAACCGGATTTCGGGTTTCTTGCGGATAATGCCCAGTCCCGAGCAGGGCACGTCGCACAGCACAACGTCCGCGCTGTCCTTCCACTCCTCGCGGCAGACCGAGGCGTCCTGCAGCTCGGTGCGGATATTCGGCAGTCCGAGGCGGGCTGCGCCGTCGCGGATGCGTTTCAGCTTGTGCTCGTAAATATCGCACGAGGTGACGCTGCCTTTCCCCTGCATTTTTTCAGCCATGGCAAAGCTCTTGCCGCCGGGCGCCGCGCAGCAGTCGAGCACGGTGCTGCCCAGTTTCGGGTCAGCGACCGCCGCCGCGAGTGCGCTTGCCGCGTCCTGCACGGTCACGCGGCCCTCTATAAACGCCGGAAGCGCGGCTGCGTCTCCGCCGCTGCACAGCAGGATTTCCGGGAACGCCTCGTGCGGCTGCACGGTCAGTCCGGCGGCTTCCAGCTCTGCCTGAGCCTCGGCAGGCGTGCATTTCATCGTGTTCACGCGCACCGAAATCGGCGCGTCCGCGTTATCTGCCTGACAGATTTTCTGCGTCAGCTTCTGACCGTACTGCTCGGAAAGCAGGCGCACGAGCCACTCCGGGTGGCTGTACTGCAGCGCGTAGTAGCTTTCCTTATCCGGGCAGTTCAGGCGCGGCAAAGAGCCGTTTTGAGCCGCATTTGCGGCATTTCTCAGCACCGCATTGGCAAAGGCGACCGTGCGGTCATTTGCGTGGCCGTAGTGCTTGACCAGCGCGACCGTCTCGGCAACCGCCGCATGCGCCGGTATCTTGTCCATCAGGATCAGCTGATACAGACCCATCCGCAGGCACGCCAGCACACGCGGCGCGATCTTTTTCAGCCGCACGCTCGAGAAGTGCCGCAGGTACCAGTCCAGTAAAATTTGGTTCTGCACCGTGCCGTAGGTCAGCCGCGAGGCCAGCGCCGCGTCGCGGCTGTCCAGTCCCGCGCGGGATAAATAGTGGTGCAGCGCACCGTCCGACCAGGCGGCCTCCTCTGCCATGGAAAACAGCGAAAATGCCGCCACCTCACGCGGTGTTTTGGGGCGTTTATCTATCATTTCGGTCTCTTCCTCCAAAAATCAGCACCAGACGCAGCAGCTGTGCCAGCGAGGTCGCCAGTGCGGCAACATAGGTCAGCGCCGCCGCCGTGAGCGTCTTTTTCGCCATCGGGTACTCGTCTGCGGTCAGCAGGCCGTTCTGCTGAATGGTCTGCAAAGCGCGGCGGGACGCGTCCAACTCCACCGGCAGGGTCAGCAGCTGGAACAGCGTGGAAAGACCGAACGCCGCAATGCCGATCGTGACGAGCGTGCTCGTGTTAAGGAGCAGGCCGAGGATCAGCAGCGGCATCGCCGCCATCGAGCCGAACTGCGTCAGCGGGATGATCGCCGCGCGCAGCTTGATCGGTGCATAGCCGATGGCGTACTGCACAGCGTGCCCTGCCTCGTGCGCGGCAACGCCGATGGACGCCACCGACGTGGACGAGTACACCGCACTCGATAAGCGAATAACATTGCTTCTCGGGTCAAAATGGTCGGTCAGCTTGCCGGAAACGTACTCAATGCGCACGCCGGACACGCCGTTGTACCGCAGCACCGCCTCCGCCGCCTGTGCGCCGGTCAGTCCCCGCAGATTTTGCACCCGCGAGTAGCGGTTAAACGTGCTGTTTACCTTGTTCTGCGCCCAGAATGCAAATAAAACGCACGGCAGAACCAGCACGATGTAGTACATGTCAATTCCGTAATATCCATAGTAAGGCATAATAAATCCCTCCGGATGCTTTTAATGGAAAATTGAAAGCGATATCGCCCTACGGACGATGATTTAATAACGGCGCATGCGCCGCACATTCATTTTCCATTATTCATTCTCAATTCAGCTTAGTGCCGACTTCGATTGCGTGCCCACGCAGAAAGTCCGTAGCCTTCATGCGTTTGCCGCCGACCAACTGAATCTCGGTCAGTTTGAGCGCGTCCTCTCCGCACGCCACGGTCAGGCCCTTTTTCGGGTCAGCTTCGAGCACCGTGCCCGGCTCTCCCCTGCCGTTTGCCTTTTCGGCGGCAAACACCTTCAGCCTTTCACCGGAAAGCGTGGTCAGCGCGATCGGCCACGGATTCAAGCCGCGAATCAGACAGTCGATCTCGTGCGCGGACTTGTTCCAGTCGATCACCGCCATCTGCTTATCCAGCATATGGGCGTAGCAGCTCTGCGCATCATCCTGCGGGCGCGGCGTGATCTCATCTAATTTGACGAGCGTTTGGGTCAAAAGTTCCGCACCGGACTGTGCCAGACGGTCGAAAAGTTCGCCTGCGGTCTCCTTCGCACCGACCTTGGTCTCATAGGTGAGCAGCATATCGCCGGTGTCCAGACCCTCCGCCATCTGCATGGTGGTAACGCCTGCCATTTCATCGCCCGCGATGACCGCCCACTGGATCGGAGCGGCGCCGCGCCAGCGCGGCAGCAGCGAGCCGTGCACGTTGATGCAGCCGTGCGGCGGGATATCGAGTACCGCCTTGGGCAGCAGCTTGCCGTATGCCACTACGATGATAACCTCGGGTGCCAGCTCACGCAGACGCGCCTGCTCGTCCTCATTTTTGAGGGTATTCGGCTGGAAAACCGGAATATCATGCTCGAGTGCGAGCGTTTTCACCGGCGGTGCAGTGAGAATCTGCTTGCGGCCCTGCGGCTTATCCGGCTGCGTGTACACGGCGCAGACGTCATGTCCGGCGTCGATGAGCGCCTGCAGGCTCGGCACGGCGAAGTCCGGCGTGCCCATGAATACGATACGCATTATTCCTCGTCACCACCCTGCATTGCCTCCGGGTCGATATACTCCTCGACCTTCTCGGTGAACAGATGACCGTCCAGATGCTCGGTCTCGTGGCAGAAGCACTGCGCTACAATGCCCTCGCCCTCACGCTCGAACCAGTTGCCATTGCGGTCCTGTGCGCGAATCTTCGCCCAGGTCGGACGGGTCACATAGCCGTAAACGCCCGGCACGGACAGGCAGCCCTCGACAACGCGCTCGGAGCCTTTCTGCTCGATGACTTCCGGGTTTACCAGCTCGACCATCTCCTCCGGCTCCTTGTTCACATCCAGCAGCACAACAACGCGGCGCAGGATTCCCACCTGCGGTGCTGCCAGACCAACGCCGCCGGAGTTCTCGAGCGTCTCACGCATATCGTCGATCAGCGTATGCAGGCGGTCGTCAAACTTCTCTACCTTGCGGCTGTGCTTTAAGAGCTGCTCGTCGCCCTCGGTCAAAATCTTTCTCAGTGCCATTGTTTTATTCCTCCACTTGATTCAGCTTATCCATGTATTTTTGTAAACATTCCTGTATATTTTTCTCATCGAGCGCCGGAAACGGCGTCACCGGCTGCGGTTTTCCGCTGCCGATATGTTTTTCCAGCCATGCCACATCGTGCCAGCCGTCAAACTTCCAGCCGGAGTCGTGCCACACGCCTGCGTCCGCAAAGCCCAATCTGCGCTGCATGCGGATGCTCTTTTCGTTCGGCAAGGTAACGCAGCTGTACAGGTGGCGCAGCCCCTGCAGCTCGAGCAGGTCGATCAGGCACGCCAGCACGGTCGTGCCCACACCGTGTCCGTGGGTGCTCTGTGCCAGATAGATGGACAGCTCCGCATCCCAGTCGTATGCCGCACGCTCACGAATGCGGTGCGCGTAGGCGTAACCCATGATAACGCCGTCACACTCGCAGACGAGATACGGAAACGCAGCCGCCGTTTCGCGGATACGGCCCGCAAACGCCTCAGCCGTCGGCACATCATATTCAAACGTGATGGTTGTATTCGTTATGTAAGGCTCGTAAATCTTCAAAAGCGATTCTGCATCGTTTTCTGTTGCCTTGCGAATTACAAATTTGCTCATTGAATTAACCTTCTTTGCCGGGGTCTCAATTACTGCTACATTTCATTATTGGAATCCGCGAACACGGTAACGCCCCGGTTTTTACCATCCTGCATAAACTCCCGCAGCACGCCCGAGATGAGCCTGCGCCATCTTGCACAATCCTTCGCACGGATGGTGAGGTGGTAGCGATACCGTCCCATCACCTTGACCATCTGCGCCGCGGCGGGGCCGAGCACGGGTGCTTTCACATCGGCAAACTGCCCTTCCATCAGGCTCTGCAGGCGTGTTTTGAGCGCGAGCAGACTGCTGAGCACCTGCTGCTCCAGTTCACCGACGGCGGTTATCATGGTGATGTCGCACACGGGCGGGCACCGAAGCGCTTCACGCGTCTGCATTTCGCTCTCGTAGAACGCCTCGTAGTCCTGCCGCGCGGCGGTCAGGATGACCGGATGCAGCGGGCTGTACGTCTGGATCACGGCGCGGCCGGTGTCAAATCGCCGTCCGGCGCGGCCGACCACCTGCGTGATGAGCGAAAACGTGCGCTCATGTGCGCGGTAGTCCTGCGCATATAGGCTCTGGTCTGCGTCCAGCACACCGACCAGCGTGACGTTCTCAAAATCCAGTCCCTTGGTCACCATCTGGGTGCCGATGAGGATATCAGCTTCGCCTTTGCCGAATTGATTCAGCAGGCGTTCGTGTGCGCCCTTGGCGGTCATGGTGTCCGCGTCCATGCGGAGCACCCGTGCGGACGGAAACCGCTCGTGCAGCTCCTCCTCCAGCTTCTGCGTGCCGGGCGTTTCGGTGAACAGGCTCGTGCTGCCGCAGGACGGGCACTTGCCGGTTATCTTGACAGATGCGCCGCAGTAGTGGCACATCGCGCGGCCGGACACCGAATGGTAGGTCATGGTGGTCGAGCAGGACGGGCACTCGGGCACCCAGCCGCACACGCCGCAGCCGATCACGCGGCTGTTGCCGCGCCGGTTGAGGAACAGGATGGCCTGTTTGCCCTTTTCGAGCGTGCTGATAAGCTCGCGTTCCAGATTCGGGCCGATAATGCCGCTCCGTCCCTCGCGTGCCAGACCGCGCATGTCCGAGATGATGACCTCAGGCAGTCCGGCACCGAGAAACCGCTCTGTGAGCGTGAAAACCGGATATTTTCCCTGTTTTGCGCCGTAATAGGTTTCCACAGACGGTGTTGCCGAGCCGAGCACGAGCAGCGCGTCCGTCTGCGCCGCCCGGTACTTTGCCACATCCCGCGCATGGTAGCGCGGCGACTGCTCCGAGCGGTACGCCGCGTCCTGCTCCTCGTCGATGATGATAACGCCGAGGTTCTTCGCGGGCGCGAACACCGCCGAGCGTGTGCCGATGACCACCCTTGCTCTGCCGGTTTTTATCTTCTTGAAGCTGTCGTACCGCTCACCGGCGGACAGCGCCGAGTGCAGAACCGCGACTTCTTCGCCAAAACGAGCCGCAAACTGCCGCAGAAGCTGCGGTGTCAGTCCGATCTCGGGCACGAGCACAATGGCGCTCTTTCCCTGCTCGAGCGCGTGCGCGATCAGCTGCAGGTATACCTGCGTCTTGCCGCTGCCGGTCACGCCGAACAGAAGCGCCGCACGAGGCGCGTTTTCGTCCATGAGCGCCGCCATGCCGTCATACGCCTGCTGCTGCGCCGCCGAAAGCACCGGAGCCGCGGTGCGCGGCACCTCGGAAAAGTCCGGTGCGCGCAGCACTTCCTCGTATTCCGCGCGGAGGATGCCCTTTTTCGTCATGTCGCGCAGCGCAGCGTCGCTCACGCCGGTCATGTAGACGATTTCCTTCTGGCTCATCGTACCGCCGTCCGACAGCAGCGACACCACGTCCATCCGCGCCGGACTGCGGCGGCTGATATGCGACATGGCTTCACTCGCTTCCATGTCCAGACGGAGCATTTTTTCGGTCTTATCACCGGTTTTCTGCGCCGTATTGCTGTGGTAGACGAGGATTCCCTCGCCTGCCAACGCGTCCAGCGTCTGTCCCGCGCCTTTGCCGAGCCGATCGCGTATCTCGCTCACCGAGAGCGTCTGTCCCGGCTGCTCAAACAGCGCCAGCACCTGACCGGCTTCGCCGTCCCGCTCCCGCAGAGCCGCCAAATCCGCGTCCGGCGCGAGCGTGTACGTCTCGTTTCGCTTGAACCACAATCCGGCGGGCAGCATGGCGTGTACACAGTCGAAGTAGGTGCAGTACAATCTTTCCCGCATCCACGCCGCGAGTCTCAGCTGCTCGGCGGTCAGAATCGGCGTTTCGTCCAGCACCTCCACGATGGGCTTGAGTTTGAACTCGCCCGCATCCTCTCGGAAGGCGAGCACCACCGCTTCCGCCCGTTTATTGCCAAAGCCGAACGGCACGAGAACGCGGGTGCCGATCTGCACCTGTTCCCGCAGCTCGTCCGGCACACGGTAAGAGTATAGCTTGTCGATGGCGTAGGTCGCTGCATCCACAGCGACTGCACAGATTTTTTCCGCCATAGACTCACAACCTTTCGCTTCTTCTTTTATCGTCGCTTGCAGTTTATCGTAGGGCGCGACAAGGTGAATTGCGGCAACGCCGCAAGAGAAGGTGCCCTGGGGTACGACTCGGCGCGCCGCTGTCAATCGGTGCATACCGTTCCATACGGCGTGCCGGGGTCGTCACGCCCTACTGCATTGTTTTCATCGGTTGCGGATAAACGGAAAACATGACGTTAATTCTCTATTTTCCGTTCTCAATTCTCAATTACTCATCGAGAGAAGTCTATCGAGAATCAGGTCCGCCAGATCTTCCTTGCTCATCATCGGCGGGGTCTCTCTGTGTCCGTCCTTGAACAGCAAGGTAGCCACATTGGTATCCGTGCCGAAGCCCGCGCCCTTATCGCGCAGCGAATTCGCCACGAGCATATCGCAGTTCTTGCGGCGCAGCTTGCTCTCGGCATTGTCCAGAAGGTTCTGCGTTTCCATCGCAAAGCCGCACAGCAGCTGTCCCGGCTTTTTATCCTTGCCGAGTGCGGCGAGAATATCCGGATTGCGGGTCAGTTCGATATTCATCTCGCCGTCACCCTTTTTGAGCTTTTCATCCGCTGTCTGCGCCGGACGGTAATCACCGACGGCGGCAGCCTTGATGATGAAATCCTGCTCGGGTGCGCGGCTCGTCACCGCGTCGTACATATCCCGCGCGGAAACAATATCCACACGCGTGACACCGTGCGGCGTATCGAGTGCGGTCGGTCCGGAAACAAGCGTTGCGTCCGCGCCGCGCATGGCTGCGCGAGCCGCGATCGCGTAGCCCATTTTGCCGGTGGAGTGATTGGACAGGAACCGAACCGGGTCCATGGCCTCCTGTGTCGGACCGGCGGTGACAAGAACGTGCCTGCCTGCCAGATCCTGCTCGGTCAGCGCCTTTTCAATGCCCCAGAGGAGCGTCGGCGTGTCCGGCAGCTTGCCGCGTCCGCTGTCGCCGCAGGCGAGGTGACCTGCGTCCGGCTCGATGATGTGGAAGCCGCGCTTTCTCAGCGCAGCGAGATTCTCCTGCGTCACCGGATTGTCATACATGCCGGTGTTCATCGCGGGAGCGACAACGACCGGCGCCTTAGTGGCAAGCAGCGTGGTCGTCACCATGTCGTCCGCGATGCCGTGCGCCGCCTTGGCGATGACGTTGGCGGTCGCGGGTGCGATAACAAACACGTCAGCGGCCTTCGCGAGCGAAATGTGCTCCACCTCCCACGGAAAGCTGCGGTCGAACGTATCCACGACCGCGCGGTTGCCGGACAGTGTTTCAAACGTCATCGGCGCGATAAACTGAGTCGCGGACTCGGTCATCAGCACATGGACAGTCGCGCCGTTCTGGTGCAGCTTGCTGGTGAGATCGGCAGCTTTATAGGCCGCAATGCCGCCCGTCACGCACAGAACGACCGTTTTCCCTGCAAAACGCATGGCTTAGAGGTCCTCCTCCGGAATGTCACCGTCGCTCAGAGAGCCGTCATCAAACTCGTTCAGGCGGCGCACCTCGTCCGCATTCTCATCCTTGTCCTCGTCAGCCTCGGAGTCGGTGTGCTCCTCGTCCTCATCCAGATCAAGGGTGTCGTCCACGTCAACCATAGCGGCTGCAATGGCATTGTTCTGCGGAATGGCAGTCTCCACACGCGGACCCGGACGGTAAACGATCTTGCCGGCTGCGATCTCATCGAGCGCCAGCTTAACAGCCTTGTCCGGCAGCGGCTCGCCCTTTTCCTCTGCCTCATCGGCAATATCGCGGGCACGCTGCGCTGCCAGGTTTACCAGCAGATAGCGGTTGCCTACTCGTTTCATCAGTTCCTGCATAGAAGGGTTCAGCATAGTAATCAGTTCTCCTTATTTACCAGATATAGTTTTATTTTATGAAAGTTTCTGTTTATATAATGTCGCTTATCGACGCTTGGCGAGAATGCCGTGCAATTCTTCAACCGCACGCTCCACCGTGTCGTTTACGACGACGTAATCGAATTTATCCTGCTGCGCAAGCTCGCCCTTCGCCGTTTCCAGACGCTTCTGCACCTTGGCTTCGTCCTCGGTGCCGCGTCCGCGCAGACGGTTGGCCAGCTCCTCGAACGACGGCGGCGCAATGAACACCATCACGGCATCCGGACGCTTTTCATGCACCTGCATCGCGCCCTGCACCTCGATCTCGAGGATAACATCGCAGCCTTCCTCCAGCTTTTCGTTCACCGGAGCCTCCAGCGTGCCGTAGTAGTTATCAACGTACTTCGCGTGCTCGAGGAACGCATTGGCGGCGATCTTCGCCTCAAAGTCCTCTTTCGTGAGGAAATAATACTGTACGCCGTCCTTTTCGCCCGGACGCGGCGCACGGGTCGTCGCGGAGATCGAGAAGAACAGCTTCTCGTCCTCGCTCAGCAGCCTGGACAGCACGGTGCCCTTGCCTGCACCGGACGGTCCGGTGAATACATACAACGTTCCCTTACGCATCTTCTGGTTCTCCTTCCTCGGTCTCGCCCGCAAAACGAGCCGCAACGGTCTCCGGCTGCAGAGCACTGAGCACCACATGGTCGCTGTCCATGATGAGTACAGCGCGGGTGCGTCTGCCGTAGGTGCCGTCCACGACCATGCCGCGGTCGCGGGCCTCCTGCACGGTGCGCTTGACCGGTGCGGATTCCGGGCTGACAATGGCGATCAGCCGCGACGAAGCGACCATATTGCCAAATCCGATATTGATGAGCTTCATCGCTGACCTCACTCCTCGATATACTGTAAATTACTCGATATTCTGAATCTGTTCGCGGATTTTTTCAATTTCGCTCTTGATATTGACCACGATCTGCGCCATGGACACATCGTTTGCCTTGGAGCCGATGGTATTGGTCTCGCGGTTCATTTCCTGCACAAGGAAATCCAGCTTGCGGCCGACCGGCTTGACCTCATTCAGCATGCCGTCCAGCTGCTGCAGATGGCTGCGCAGACGCACGGTTTCCTCGTCCACGGCGGTCTTGTCCGCGTAGATGGCCGCCTCGGTGACGATGCGGGTCTCGTCGATGGACGTATCCGCCAGCACCTCCTTCATGCGGGCGAGCAGCTTCTCGCGGTACTCGCGCACGCGCTCCGGCGAGCGGACCTCCACCTCACCGACCATGCGCTCGATCTCGGACGCGCGGTTTCGCACATCCTCAGCCAGTTTAGCACCCTCGCGGGTACGCATTTCGTCGAAATTGTCGCAGGCTTCGCCAAAGACGGACAGCACATCGCGGGTCATCTCGTCCGCGTCCTGCTCGATGCGCTCGGAGCCGAGCACGTCCGGCAGCTTCGCCAGACTCATCACGCTCACGTCGTCGCGCAGACCGTACCTGTCGGCCAGCTCATGCAGCGCCGCCAGATAGTGCTCCGCGACCGCATGGTTCACCGTAACCGCAATGTCGCCGCCCTCCTGCGTCTCCACGCCGATGTAAACCTCAACCTTGCCGCGTGCAATGCGCGCCGCGGCGGCTTTTTTCACGGCATCATCCAGAAAGCCGTACTGACGCGGAGCCTTTACCGTGCAGTCCAGATAGCGGTGGTTGACCGCACGCAGCTCTGCTGTGATGGTTCTGCCGTGCAGCTCCTGCTTGGCACGTCCGTAGCCGGTCATACTCTTCATAGATATCTCTTTCCCTTCTTATTCGGGCGGCAGGGTGCGGCGCAGCAGCGCGATCACCTTTGACAGCCCGATATCATATACAATAAAGCCGATATTTGCCGCGATCCACAGTCCGGCAAGCCGGAAAATACCCGGCATTTCCAGCTGCGGAAACAGACCGCAGCTTACCAGAACAGCCGCGAGCACCAGCACAATGTTAAAATACGCCAGCTTGCCGCTCAGCTGCGTGAAAACCGGCAGACGGCACTCGATCAGATATTTCACGATCGGGTACAGGCCGAACAGCAGCACATAGGCCGCCGCGATCAGCTTGCGCGGTGTCAGCAGCAGTCCCAGCACCGAGGTGACGAGGTACAGCAGCACAGCCGTTTTTACGTTCGCGCGGCGCAGCAGCGGTATCGCTGAGGCCACACCTGCTATCAGGCAGGCCGCCGGTCCGATCTGCGGCATCACACCGCCGAAATACAGCCACGCCGTGGCCGCCGCTGCCAGAAGTCCGCCGCGGGCGATCTCGCGCGTGCTCATATCAGCAGCCGCCTCCGCCGCAGCACATGTTCAGGCAGCAGTTGCAGATGAGCGTCTGCACACAGCAGTCGCACATGCTTGTCTCCTGCATGGGCCGGTAGCCGCCGTAGCCGCCGGACAGATGGAGATTCTGCAGCGCGTGCTGGTACTCCGCGTTGTTCGGGTCCATCTGACACGCCTGCGTGTACGCGCGGGCGGCCTCATCGTACCAGCCCTTGCGGTAGTACACCGTGCCGGTCAGATAGAACCACTCCGCATCCCGTCCTGCGGCTCTCTGCAGCAGCGCCTCCGCCATGCCGAGGTTGCCCTGATTGATGGCCTGCCGCACCTGACTGTACAGCGCGGCATTCGCACCGGTGTAGGTGCGCTGCTGATAGCCGCCGTACTGCTGTCCGTTGTATGCGCCGCCATAGCTCTGCTGCTGTCCGCTGCTGCCTCCCGCCGGATTCCTGCGTTCGTTCATGATCATGTCGTACGCTTCGTTGATCTCCTTCATGCGGGTTTCGGCCAAATCTGCCAGCGGATTGTTTACATAGTTATCCGGATGATACTTGCGCGCCAGCTCACGGTACGCGCGCTTGACGTCATCATCACTCGTTTGCGGTGTTACACCGAGCACTTTATAGGGATCCATGTTTGCCCCTTCCTTCGTTCGTCTGGTAGGTGCCGTTCAGTACCTGTCGGGTAACGGTCGGCATACCAAGAAAAATGATATTGCGGATCAGGTCCGCATCTCTCCGGGGACTCAGCAGGTCAAATGCCATGCAGATATCCGCCAGTGAGCGCTCGAGCGTGCGCTCGAGCGGTTCCCTTACCGCAGAGATGTCCGGCGTTTGCAGTTCATACCGCAGAACGACCGGATTGTAGCTGTTCTCTTCCATATCCTTTTGGATGTCCTGCACCGCATCGACAAGGTAGATCCATCTGCCGATCTGATAGAACATCTGGTGCAGAATACGCTCGCGGGTGTCTCCGGTGCGCGGCACAACGGCAGCTGTCATGCGCGAGGACGTATCCGCCGCACGGTCCATGGACGGGCAGCGTTCCGCCTCCAGACGGCGCAGATCCTCGAGTGCCTGCCGGATGTCCTCGTCCGCTTCGGGCATGCGTGCGCGCGCCTTCTCATAGCCGCGGCGGCCGAGGCGGCACAGCAGCGCCGCAAGCGCGCGTTTCGCGCCCTTTTCGTCCGCCAGATCATCCTGAAACTTGTGATAGGTCAGCAGGATGCTCGCGTCCGCCGCCAGACGAAGTGCATCGTCTGTCTCGGCGCAGCTTTTCCGCCGAAACGGAGAAGCGTCGCATCGTTTTCTGCACGGCGGAGCAGTCTCCGCCTCCTCACTTCCTGCAACAAGTGCAAAAAACGTCATATCGTAGCTTAAAAACAAGGTGTAAAATCTGCCGTATTCTGCGCGGATCGCGTGGCATAAGCCGCAGTAAACCTGCTGAAAACGGTCAGCCTCCTTCACCCGCAGCTCGGCCTTCACCGGACGGATAAAGCCAAACATCGCATAGCCCTTTCCCGCCGTGCGGTGTGCACGGACTTTCGTATTCAATCTATTTTACCGAACTTTTGCGTATCTGACAAGGGCGAACACAGAAAATTGGCGAAAATTCATAAAAAATTAAAACTGCCTGTCGTGAAACCACGGTTTCGCCGACTCTATTCCGCATCAAAGCCGCTCTGTGATGGCAAACGGCGCTTCATTTCTGAGCTTCAGCTTATGGCTGTACCACATCGCCGCCAGAATGCCGCCGACGAACAACACGCCGCCGATGAGCGCGGACAGTCCGCCGCCAAGTTTCATTCCTGCGCCGACGCCGTAGCCGACAAAAAACAGCACGAGCGGCAGCAGATACACGAGCACGGCAAAGCCGAGCACCTGCTTGGTCTCGCCCTCGAGCAGCACGCGGTCGCCGACGGACGCATGCGCGTGATTGCGCGCGGTAACGTAAAGCGTCTGGGTTTCCAGACCGCCGCAGCCGCCGCACTTGGCACAGTCGTGGCCGCACGCCGAGCGGCGCGTTACCTCGACCTCTGCCAGGCCGTTCGGCAGCAGCTTTTTGATGGTTCCCTGTTGGGTCACGTTGAAATCTTCCTCTCTATTATTCAAAACCAGTTGCAGTAATGGGGAATTGAGAATGGAGAATTGAAAATTATGGTCATGCACAAAGCACATTCATTCTCCATTTTCCATTCTCAATCTGCAAACTCTTCCATAATCCGAAATGCCGCTCTGATTCCGTCCACGGCGGCAGACATAATGCCTCCGGCGTATCCGGCGCCTTCGCCGCACGGAATGATGCCGCTGCAGCCGAGTCCGAACAGATCCTCGCCGCGCGTCATGCGCACCGGAGACGAGGTCCGCGTTTCCGGACCGGTCAGCAGCGCGTCCGCCGTGTCATAGCCGCGGATTTTACGACCGAAATACGGCAGGCTGTCCCGCAGCATGGTCTGCGCGAAGTCCGGCAGGCAGGCTGCCGCCTCTCCAAGCTCCACGCCGATGGGATAGCTGGGCTTGACCGCACCGAGTTTTCGGGTCGGCTTGCCGTTCAGAAAATCCCCGACCTTCTGGCACGGCGCGCGGTACGAGCCGGTCTGCGTGTACGCCGCGTGCTCGATCCGGCGCTGCAGCGCCACGCCGCCGAACGGCGTGCCGTCGTCGTAGTCCTTCGGGTCAACCGACACGGCAAGCGCCGCGTTGGCGTTTTTGCCGTCGCGCGCATGATAGCTCATGCCGTTGGTGACGACCGTATTCTCCTCGCTCTGTGCCGCAACGACCACGCCGCCCGGGCACATGCAGAAGGAATAGCACGCGCGTCCGTCGGCTCTGCGCGAGAGATTGTACTCCGCAGGCGGCAGCATGGGATGTCCCGCCGCCTTTCCGTACAGAGCGCGGTCGATCTCGGTCTGCAGGTGCTCGATGCGCACGCCCACCGAGAACGCCTTCGGCTCAAAGTACACGCCGTTTCCGTGCAGCGCGGCAAAGGTGTCGCGCGCCGAGTGACCGATGGCCAGCACCGCCCGCTCGCAGGCGATGTCCTGCCCGTCCGCCTGAACGGCGCAGAGCGCACCGTTTTTGACCGAAACGCCGGTCAGCGGCGTGCGGAAGCGCACTTCACCGCCGTTTTTGATGATCTCGCGGCGCATTTCACGAACTACATTCTTGAGGATATCCGTGCCGACGTGCGGCTTCGCCTTTTTGACGATATCCGCCGGAGCACCGTGCGCGGCAAGGATTTCCAGCACGTTGTCGCACAGCGGATCACCGATGCGCGTGGTCAGCTTGCCGTCCGAGTAGGCGCCGGCGCCGCCCTCACCGAACTGGATATTGCAGTCGGTATCGAGCGCACCGCCCTTCCAGAACGCATCCACAACCTTGTCGCGCTCGTCCAGATCTCCGCCGCGCTCGAGCACGAGCGGACGGTAGCCGTGCTTTGCCAGCACATAGGCGGCGAACAGTCCCGCAGGGCCGAGACCGACCACCACCGGACGGTGCTCGAGCCGCTTTTCGCCGTGCGGAATGACGATTTTCGTATTGGGTTTATAACGCACGAAGGGCATTTGCAGTTTTTCCGCAAATGCCTTTTCGTCGAACGGCGCGTCCAGACGCACCGAATATACCCGGCTGATCTGTCCGCGCCGCGCGTCAATGCTGACGCGGCAGACCGCCGCTTGTATGTCGTTTGCCGTGAGACCGGTCAGCCGACGTGCCTCCGCAATGGCGGCCTGCTCCGGCAGATCAAACGGCAGACGGATGCCGGTTACCATCAGGCTCACTGGCTGCCACCGCCCTTTCTTGTACGGTGCACGGTCGGCTCTGCGACCGTGCTGTCCGTATCGTCTGTGCTGTCTGTCTTATCCGAGGTGATCGTCTCATCCGACACATGCGGGTCGGTGATCTCAATCTCGACCTCAATATCCTCCTCGACGAGCGTTACGCCGCTCGGCAGACCGACGGTCGTAGCCACGCCCTTGACCTTGTGCCTGCCGACGCCAAGCGATACCGAATCGTAGGTCAGACCGATGGACAGGTTATTCACATCGACCTTCTGCAGCTGGCTTTCACTGCCGCGCAGCTCCATCTCGACCGACTTGGTGAGGATGGAAACCTTGTACGGCGTATTCTCCTGCGCGGTGTCGTTCCACGCGAACTTGGAGACCTGCACCTTGCGGGTTGCAATACCGTCCACCGAGATGGTGACGTTTGCCGTTTCCGGCTGACCGCTGACGAGCGAAACGCCGCTCGGCAGCTTATCCTTGATGGACATGGAGATCGGCGTGCCCGTGTGGACGCTGCCGAGGTCGATCTCACCGAGGTTGATTTCCTTGATGTCGCTCAGCACCGCCTGATCGCTCGCAATAACCTCTACGTTCTCCGGGTCGATGACGCACTGTACCTGATTCTGCGTCAGGCTGCCGCCGTCCTTGAGGGTAACGGTCAGCGGAATTTTGTTGACGCGGTAGATCGGAACCGAAACCTTGATCTTTTCGGTCTGGCTGGTGATATAGTTCGAGGTGAACGCCGCACCGTCCTGATCATACAGGGTTATCCTGCATTCGTAGTTGGTCAGCGAGGAATTGCGGCCGGTAACATCCACGGCTGCAACCGCCTTGGCCACCTGCGCCAGATCGGTTGCCGGACCGAAAACGGTGACCTTTTTGGTTGCCGCGGTCGGCTTGCCTGCGCGGTAGCCATCGCTCGGTGTGCCGGTCACATTGACCTCGATCGGAACATCCTTGCTCTCCACGCGGTCCACGCGGACGTGCACCTTGCCGGGATTGACATAGTTAGTCTCCACGCCGGACTTGCTGACCGACACGGTGACCGGAAGATCGTATTCATTCGCCTCGGTCAGACCCGAGATATCCACCGTTGCGGTGATCTGGCTGGCGCGGACCTCGCCGACGCTCTTGCTCTGACCGCGCAGGCTGACAGTGACCGTTGTGTTCTCGCCCTCGATGAGTTCCAGACCGGTCGATGCTTTCAGCTGCGACGCACCGATGACGCGCACCGGCACATCGTCAAAGCGCATGTTGCGCTCAGGATTGTCAATATCCATAACAACTGCCCACAGAACGATAGACAGCGCCAGCGACAGGAGCTTCAGCAGAAAATCCTGCTTTTTGATAAAATTCTTCTTCACTTGCCGGCACCTCCCTTCCACTTGTCGCGGATGGCGGCAATACGGCTTTTTTCGTTCCTGTTCCTGAGTTCATCGCCGAGCAGCTCGCTCTCGAGCATCTTCTGCAGAATCTCGGGCGACAGATGGCGCTTGAGCATGCCGCCGATGGCGACAGAGATCGCGCCGGTCTCCTCGGAGACAACGACGAGCACGCTGTCCGCGGTCTCGCTCATGCCGACAGCCGCGCGGTGGCGCGTGCCGAGGTCGCGCGACAGCCCCTGATTGCCGGAAAGCGGCAGCACGCAGCCTGCAGCGCACACCCGTCCGGCACGGACGATCATGGCGCCGTCATGCAGCGGGCTGTTCTTGAAGAAAATGTTCTTGATGAGCTCGGCAGACGGTGCTGCGTCCACTCTCGTGCCGGTGGCGATGATCTCGCCGAGACGCTCCTTGCGCTCGAACACGATGAGCGCGCCGGTCTTGGTCCTGGACATATCCGCGCACGCGGAAACGGTTGCAACGATCATGCTCTCCACCACATTCGGGTCGGTATCCGGAATCAGCATGCGGCTGAGGTTTCCCTTGCCGAGCTGCTCGAGCAGGCGGCGCAGCTCCGGCTGAAAAATGACCACAACGGCGAATACGCCGACGCTGAGCGCGTTGCGCAGCAGCCACGAGATCATGGTCAGATGCAGGAAGCTGGCGAACAGCATGATAAGCACCAGAACAAGAATACCCTTGGCCAGTCGTGCGGCGCTGGTATCCTTCAGCAGCTTCATAACACGGTAAATGATATACGCCACGACGAGGATATCCACCACGTCGATCGGCGTCATTGTGCGGAATTGATCAAACGCACTGAAAAAAGAACTTATCATGGTCCGCCATGATAAATTCGGTGAGAATACATTTTGCAGCGCTCCCATTTTGTCACCTATCCTAACTTGCTCCTCATATTCGCGGGCATTTGCGGATGCACGCAGCAGATTGCACGCAAACACCATGTTTTACCTTACTTATACTACCACAAATCCGGCTTTCTGTATAGCGTGTTCACAGTTTTTTTACCAATCTGCAAACTTTGTCTGCGGCCTGCTCCAGCTGCCGCGCCGTCGAGTAGAACGACAGGGACAGCCGCACGGTTCCGGTGTCCTCCGTGCCCGCCGTCCGGTGCGCGAGCGGCGCACAGTGCAGCCCCGCCCTGGTGCACACGCCCTCGTCCGAGAGCATATCCGCGAGCACCTCACTCGGCGTGCCGGGAACGCGAAAGGACAGCACGCCGGTCTGCTCCTTTCCGGCAAAGCACTCGATTTTGCTTTCGCGGGAGAGCGCACGGGCCAGCTCATGCACCAGCCGTCTCTCCTGCCCGGCAATGTGCGCTGGCGTGACCGCCCGGACAAAGGCGATGCCCGCCGCGAGTCCCGCGATGCCGGGCACGTTCGGCGTGCCGCTCTCGAGCGCATCCGGCAGAAAATCCGGCTGACGCAGCTCCTCGGAGAGACTGCCCGTTCCTCCGGTCAGCAGCGGCTTCGCAGCAATCCGGTCGTCGAGCGCCAGCAGAATGCCCGTGCCCATCGGTCCGTACAGCGCCTTGTGTCCGGGCATGCACACCGCCGCAAGACACGGATAGCGCTTTACGTCAATCTCCGCCACGCCCGCCGACTGCGACGCATCCAGGATGAGCGGCACGCCTGCCGCCGTCAGCAATTCCGCGATTTCGTCCAGCGGCGCAATGCTGCCGAATACGTTGGAAACGTGGCTCAGTATCATCAAGTCGGCGCCCTGCACAAGCGCCTGTTTCAGCGCGGAAACCATAACCGCGCCGTCCCACAGCGGCGTATCCAGCACGGTCGGCTCAATATTTCGAGCCGTCAGCGGCCGCATGACCGCATTGTGCTCGTAACCGCTCACAATGACGCGGGAATCCGGTTTTACGAGCGCATTTACCGCAATATTAAGCGCATGTGTGGCGTTCAGCGTAAAAATGACGCGCTCCGGCTCGCCCACGCCGAACAGCGCCGCTGCCTGCTCCCGGCAGGCGTACACCAGCTCTCCCGCTCGACCGGCTGCCGCGTAGCTGCCTCGTGCGTAGCCTGCCGCGCCGTACATCGCACGGCGAACCGCTTGCTCGACCGCCCGCGGCTTATACAAGGTGGTGGCAGCATTATCCAGATAAATCATGTCAGTCCTCCCGCAGCACGCGGCACGGCGGCGCACCAAGCTGACGCAGCCGATGCACAGCCCAGTCCGCCTGCTGCGCGCTCACGCGCACCGCCCATCCGCAGGATTCGGTTCGTTCGTGACGCGGTGGACGCGCGACCTCTCCCGGTACACCCAACCGCGCCAAATGCCGCCGCAGGCCGATGGCCTCGGTCTGACTGCGGCAGATCAACAGCGCATAACCGCCCATAAGGGCACTCCTCCCTCCCAATTCTGAGAAACTAAGGCAATACCGCATAATTGAACAAAAGCGATTTGTGAGTAAATTTTGCGGACTGACGAGGCGCAGTTTTGCGGTAATACTTGATGTATTACCGTGAAATCTCGGCAGCGCGGACGGAACTCGCGCAAGGAACCGAAGCCAAAGTCAGGGCACAAAATTTCCGCAAAGCGCCGCGGCAGTGCGACCGGAGCCTGCACAAGGAGCCGCGGCAGCGCGACCGGAGCCTGCGCAAGGAGCCGCGGCAGCGCGACCGGAGCCTGCGCAAGGAGCCGCGGCAGCGCGACCGGAGCCTGCGCAAGGAGCCGCAGCTTTAATTGTGCGGTGTTGCCTTAAGGTTTCTCCCCTCATACTATGTTGAAATGAGCAAAAAAGTGTGCTATGCTGATTAGGTTATAAACTACAATCCCGACTGGAGCTGAAAACAATGGAGCTTTCTGCCCTTTCCCTGCGTCTGCGCGCGCTTTCCGTGCTGCGCGGACTGCTTTCCCATCCGCTGGTGCGCGCCTACGGCGACACGCTGACCGCGCTCGACGGCACAGCCGCCGACTTTGCCGACCGCTACGGCGCACTGTGCGCGACCCGCTTCTCCTGCGGCGATATCGCGCAGGCAGTGCTCGATGCCGTGCACTTTGACACCAACACCCTGACCGATACCATCAACGCACCGGAAGCGGCTGTGCTCAACGCCGCAACCCACGATCTGGACGTGCTGAACGCTCTGCTTGCGCTCGACGGCGAAGCCTTCAAGTCCGCAGCAGCGGACAAGTTCTACGAGCCTGCACTTGAGGATCTGCCGGACTTCGAAGCCGCGGACTCGCTTCCGTTCTCCACCGGTGCGGCTCTTGCCGATTACTACCGCGAGGAGGGCTACGGCTTCTTCGCACAGTCCTCGGCGTTTGCTATGCAGGACGACGGCTCGGCGACCCCGATCGTGCATCCGGACGCCATCCGTCTGCACGACCTGCCCGGCTACGAAATGCAGAAGCAGAAAATCCTCAAGAACACGCTTGCCTTCCTCGACGGACGCGACGCCAACAACATCCTGCTCTACGGCGACAAGGGCACCGGCAAGTCCTCGACCGTCAAGGCGGTTGCCAACGAGTACGCCGACCGCGGCCTGAAGATCATCGAGATGTCTCCGCGGCATATCACCAACTTCCCCAAGCTGTTCGAGCAGACCCTGCGTTCGCCGTTCCGCTTCATCGTGTTCCTCGACGACCTGACCTTCAGCAGCGAGGACGACAACTTTGCCGCGCTCAAGGCGTTTATCGAGGGCGGTCTGGCCGGAAAGCCGTCCAATCTGGTCATTTACGCAACGTCCAACCGCCGTCATCTCATCCGCGAGAGCATGGCCGACCGTCAGGGCGATGAGGTGCGCGTGCGTGATACCCTCGAAACCGTCACCTCGCTGTCCGACCGTTTCGGTCTGGAGATCACCTTCTCCGTGCCGGATAAGGACGAGTACCTGTACATCGTCGAGCAGCTGGCCAAGGAGAACGACCTGAACCTTGATATCGACGAGCTGCACCTGCTTGCAGAGCGCTTTGCGCTGCGCCGTAACGGACGTTCGCCGCGTACCGCAAGACAGTTTATCAGCCAGCAGCTGGCGGAGCAGTATGGAAAATAATCAAGAATTATTTTCTCATTCCGAATGCAAAAAGCAGACTTTCAAAGCGAAAGTCTGCTTTTTTGTTTGAATCTGTGCTGTTTTCAGGAAAAAGGGCGGACACGCCGGTCCGCCCCCGCGAAGGCGCAAACCTCCGTTTTGTCTTATTGTCGGAGCTGTACCGGCGCGGCAGCGCCTAATTCCTAATCAGAAGAATTACCAGCCGAACGAACCAAACGGACTGGAGAACCGATAGCTGCCGTAGCCGTCATCCTGCTGCGAATTATCGCTCTGGCTGCTCCGGCTCTGCTGAGTCTGGGCATTCGGGTCATCACCCTCGAGGTCGTGCGAATCGGTCAGCGTGATGGTGATATTGAGCGTCTTGCCGGTCGAAATGCGGTATACGCTCAGCGTCAGCTTGTCGCCGGCCTTCTTATCCTGCTTGAGTTCGTTTACCTTATCCATGTCCGGGGTCGGGGTACCGTCAACGGCGGTGATGACATCACCGACCTGCAGACCCTCACTGGCTGCCTTTGCGCGGGAATCAATGGAATATACCTGCACGCCGGACACCTTGCCGTCCGCGGACTCGACGTTCTGGCCGGTGATGCCGATGGACGGACGGCCGGAAACGTAACCGTTCTGAATCAGCTCATCAACAATATCCTTGGCGGTGTTGATCGGGATGGCAAAGCCCATGCCCTCAACGGTGGCGCTGCCGAACGCATTGCCGGACAGCTTAGCGGATGTGATGCCGACCACCTGACCGTACTTATTGATGAGTGCGCCGCCGGAGTTGCCGTTGTTGATGGAAGCATCGGTCTGAATCAGCGTCATAACACGGTCATTGACGGTCAGATCGCGGTTGATGGCGGAAATACGGCCGCCGGTGATGGTGTTCGCAAACTGCACGCCGCCGGGAGAACCGATCGCGTAGGCATACTCGCCCGGCTCCAGCTCATCCGAGTCACCGAACTCTGCGGCGGTCAGGTCGCTTGTCGGCGTTACCTTGATGACCGCAAGGTCGGTCTGCTCATCCGTGCCGATGATCTCGGCATCAAGAGAGGTGCCGTCGCTCAGCTGTACGGAAACCGACTGTGCGCCGTCCACAACGTGGTTGTTGGTGATGATGTAGCCGTCCTTGCTCATGATGACGCCCGAGCCGCTGCCCGTGCCCTCCGAGGTGGTGGAGATAACCGATACGACCGACGGGTTGACCTTTTTGTAGATATCCTCACCGGCCATGCCGTCCGCGGTGTCGTAGTTGTCCGAAGAATTACTCGAATCCGACTCCGGCTTACTGTTGATCTGCAGCGTCGGCGCGGAATCCGAGGTCGATGCCGAAGCGCCGGAATCGCTGTTTGCATTGCCGCCGAACGCCATATTGCCGACAACGGCGCCGCCTGCAAACAGCAGGCACGCAGCTGCTACACCGCACAGACCAAGCGCTAAGCCTCTGCTGTGCTTTTTATTCTTCGGGGTGTGCGGCTTCTGGCTCATCGGCGGAACCTCGCCGAAGCCGGTCTGCTGCTGCGCCTGATGGAACTCCGGATGCTGCACCGGCGTCTGGAACGGCGTGCGCGGCTCCTCTGCCTGCGGCTGGTCGTTCTGCGGTGCCTGTGCAGGCTGCTCCGCCTGCGGCTGCTGCATCGGCTGCTCGCTCTGCGGAGCCTGTGCGGGCTGCTCCGCCTGCGGCTGCGGCATCGGCTGCTCGCTCTGCGGTGCGGTGTTCCGGATTTCGGCGGTCGGCTGTTCGTTATTCTGATCGCTGCTGTTCAGCGGTGTTTTGTTGTTCATGTTGAAGTCGTCCATGATACTGACCTCCTGTTGTTATTCGCGGGAACATTCCGTTCCCTCTGTTGATGCTTCTATCATAGTTTCTCAATGTGGCAGTTTGTTGAAAACAATATGAATATTTTTTGAACACTGTCTGTCGCGAAACTACAGTTTCGCCGACAAGAGGAACGGACCGTGGGCCGTTCCAAAGTCGTCCGAAAGTTCCTGTTCAGAAACTTTCTCCCTCCAGAAGTCCAAAAAGGGTGATACATGCTCCCCCTTTTTGAGCATTTGCAGAGCAAATGCTATTTCATGTGCGCTGCCGCGCGAAACGCTTCAATACAGCACATGCAGAAAAAAACTTCCATGCACAGTGATAGCACATGGAAGCCACTTTTTACGCGTTATTCTGTCGGTTCTGCTCCGGTGCGAGCGGCAGGGTGAACTCAAATTCGGTTTCGCCGCCGCCCGAGCGGACGGAGATCTCGCCGCCGTGCAGGTTGATGATGTTCTTCACAATATACAGGCCGAGACCCGCGCCGGTCTTATCCATCGAGCGCGAACGGTCGGTCTTGTAGAAGCGGTCGAACACATGCGGCAGATCCTCCGCCGAGATGCCGATACCGGTGTTGCTGATGGCGAACACGCACAGCTGTCCCTCCTGATGGACCTTCAGCCTCAGCGTACCGCCGTCCTCGATGAACTTTACCGCGTTATCGGTCAGGTTGTACACCACGCGGTACAGGTGGTCGCGGTCACCCATGACGGTCAGCCGTTCCTCGAGATCGCACTGCACATCCAGCTTCTTTTTCTCAATCTTCTGCTCAAACGAGAGCAGGATCTGCGCCGTCATTTCGGTAAAGTCGAACGGCGCCGGACTGAGAATCAGCTCGCCGGACTGAATTTTTGCGGCATCCAGCATGCGGTTTACCATGCGGGACAGGCGTTTGGTCTCCTCCGCGATGATCTTCAGGTACTTGTCGCGCTGGTCGAGCGGAATCGTGCCGTCGATCATGCCGTCCACAAAGCCGCCGATGGTCGTCATCGGGGTCTTGAACTCGTGGCTGACGTTGGAAATGAAGCCGCGGGTCAGCTCCTCGAGCTGGTCAAGGTCGCGCGCCATGTTGTTGAACGAGACCGCCAGCTCGTCAATCTCGTAGCAGCGGTTGTCCTCGGGCACGCGCACATCGAAGTTGCCGCCCGCGAATTCCTTAGCGGCGGCGGCAATCGTCTTGAGCGGACGCGTGACATGCTGAGAGATCATGAACGAAATCACCAGCATGACCGCCAGTGTCACCAGCAGGATGAGCACGAGCGTCTGCGTCGAGTGACGCACCACGCCTGCCGAATTCGGGTCCTGCGTGGAGACGAAGATCATCAAATCCGCATCGCCGTTATCATCCTTGACGCAGGTGCCCACCGTGTAAAACGAGGACTCACTCAGCACGCCGAGTGACCCGACAGACGCATAACTGCCGTTTTTGTGCATCTCTGCGACCACTTCGTTTGAGATATGATAGCCGGGCAGCGTGTAGGTCGTGCCGTCCGGCTTGGCGCCCATTTCAATGTTGCCGTCCGCGTCCGTGATGAGCACGGTCAGCTCATCCTCCTTGGCCACGCGCGCGATAGACAGCACATAAATCTGACGGATCACGTCAGAGTCCGTACCCTCGAGCAGCTTGCTCTGCTCGGCAAGGCTCTGCACGGTCGTGCGCAGCTCGGTCTGCTTGGCGTGCAGCGCGTAGCTGCTCATCTGGTAGCAGAACACCACGCCGGCCAGTGCAAACGCGCACACGATCAAAACCAGATGGGCCACATAGTCCTTGAAGAAAAAACTGCGTCTGCCCATGGCTTACTCCTTGGTCTCAAACTTGTAGCCGACACCCCATACGGTTTTCAGCTCCCACTTGTCCGAAACGCCCTCCAGCTTTTCGCGCAGACGCTTGACGTGTACGTCAACCGTTCTCGTGTCACCGAAATAGTCAAAGCCCCAAACATCGTCGAGCAGCTGTGCGCGGGTGAACACGCGGTTCGGACTGGACGCGAGGAAGTACAGCAGCTCGATCTCCTTCGGCGGCGCATCCACGCGCTTTCCCTTGATGACCAGATCGTACGCCTGCTTGTCGATCACCAGGTTGTCGAACGACAGCTTCTCGGGCGCATCATCCGGCGCCATGCGGCGGAACACCGCACGCACGCGCGCGATGACCTCCGGCATTTCGAGCGGCTTGACGATGTAGTCGTCCGCGCCCATCTCCAGACCGGAAACGCGGTCTGCGGTCTCGCCTTTGGCCGTCAGCATGATGATCGGCACATCGCTTTCCGCGCGGATCTCCCTGCAGACCGCCCAGCCGTCCATCACCGGCATCATCACGTCGAGCAGCAGCATGTCTGGCTTGTCCGACTTCCACTTTTTGATGCCCTCCACGCCGTTTTCCGCCTCGAGCACCGTGTAGCCTTCGCGCTCCAGATACAGGCGCAGCAGCTCACGGATGTTGGCCTCGTCCTCTACGATCAATATCTTCTTGGGCATAGTTCTCCCCTGCTTTCCCAGTTTAATCTGATTCTATTATAGCGCGTTTTTGAGGAAAAAGCATTAACAATCTGTAAAACACCGCTTTGCACCTGACAGTTCCTGTGCTATACTGAATATATCACCCAAAAGGAGAATTTTTATGTCACAGACGGTAGAAATGCATATTATTGCGCGGATACACAGCGATTTTCCCACCAAATTCGGCATTCCGCGGCAGAGCGGACTGGCGGACGTACCGGCGCGCATTGTATTCGAGCCGGAATACCGCAACGCGGATGCGCTGCGCGGCATCGAGGGTTTCTCTCACCTGTGGCTCATCTGGCAGTTTTCCGCCGCGGTGCGTGACGGCTGGTCACCGACCGTGCGCCCGCCCAAGCTGGGCGGCAACAAGCGCATCGGCGTGTTTGCGACGCGCTCGCCGTTCCGGCCGAACGAGATCGGGCTGTCCTCGGTGCGCCTTGACCGCGTGGAGCCCAACACGCCGGACGGTCCGGTGCTGCACATTTCGGGCGCGGATCTGATGGACGGCACGCCGATTTTCGACATCAAGCCGTACCTTGCGTACACGGACTCGCATCCGGAGGCGCTCGGCGGCTTTGCGCTCACGACCGATGCTGTGCGCGTGGAATGTCCGGCAAGCCTGCTCGAAAAGCTGCCGCAGGAACGCCGTCAAACCCTGCTGAACGTGCTTGCGCAGGACCCGAGACCGGGCTATCAGCACGAGGCAGGCCGCGTGTACGGGTTCCCGTTTGCGGGATTTGAGGTAAAATTCACCGTGGAAGGTGACTTGCTGACCGTTCTGCAAATCGAGAGTCGCTAACTATTCTGCGGTAAAATTTACGCGGTTCATGTACCTCGTCTATTCCGTGCCGAAAACGAAAAAATCACCGAAACGATTTGTTTCGGTGATTTTCTTTTACGTTTTATTAGAGGCCGGTCGGAGTGATCTTCTCGAAGTCCTCCAGCGTGCCGCCGTTCATGAAGCAGTCGATGATCTGCTTGCCGAGCGGCTCAAGCTCCGGCGTATCGAACTTCGCCAGCTCCTTGCGGAAGAAGTCGGTCAGGATCTTTGCGCCTGCATCGTAGCCGTCGGTGCCTACGCGGTCCTGCGTATCAACGCGCAGGAACTTAGAGCGGATCTTCTGGCCGTCGATGGTCAGATCCTTCATCGCGTAGCCGAGCAGCGGGCAGCGTGCCGGCTCGAGGTGCTCGCGGCGGATCTTTGCGCCGCCGTGGCGTGCCAGATACTCACGGGAGATCCACTCAGCCGCAAAGCCGACCTTGTAAACGCCGATGTGCTGGTTCGGGATCAGAACGTAGCGGGTGTTCGGGCTGTCCACGATCTGGTGCAGCAGCAGGTTGGCCTGCTTTACGCGCTTGCCGGTTGCAAACGGCCAGTAGGAACCAACGCCCTCGCTCTTCAGCTCGTTGCCGGTTACAATAGACGGGTTATTGAAGCCGCGCGGTGCGATCAGGCGCCACAGCCAAGCCAGTGCCGGCGGAATGATATGCAGCATACCCATGATGCCGTAGTTCGGGTTATCGCGGGTGGAGGGGGGCATACGAACGCCGAAAGAGCGTACGTCTACTTCTACCGGCTCCTTGACGATGTTCGGAACATCCCAGCGCGGCACGATGGCACGCGGGTTGGAGCACGGCTTGCCGTTGGAATCCAGCGTGTGCTCCCAGATCAGCAGGGTTGCACCCGGATGGCCTTCCATGTTGAAGAAGCACAGCGGCTCCTTCGGCTCGGTGCAGATGCGCTCGTAAACCGGATCGCAGCCGTAGTGGGTTACGCCGTCCATGCGGAGGAACCAGCCGTCCTCACCGTCAACGAGTACCAGCTTACCGGACTTGTTCTGCACGCCCGGATAGCAGGTAGCCATATCATCGCACACCGGCTCGATCTTGCAGGTGGAGCTGATATGCAGGTAGGTCTTTTCGCCCGTTACCGTGTTGGTAGAGAGCAGCACCTCGCCGTCCGGCTCGCGGGCGATGTCCTGCAGCATCTCGCTCTTGCCGCCGCCGGAAGCGCCCTCGTGCATGATGACAAGCTCGTTCTCGTACGGGGTGATCAGACGGCCTGCAGAAGTATGGCAGGTGGTCCAGCCCTCCTGCTCGCCAATGTCGAGCAGTACGGAGTAAACACCCTTCTTGGCAGACGGGCCCGGATACAGGTTGTAGGAGAATACCTCGTGGCAGTCATCCAGACGGTTGTGAACAACAACCTGCTTGCCCTCAAAGTGGGTGTGACGGAACGGAGGTGCAACATAGATGATCGCACGCGGCTTGTAGCCCTCGGTCTCCTCTGCGCTTACAAAGCCCTGCAGATGTGCCAGCGCGAATGCGAAGAACGCGCACTGCTTCGGGCATACGAGCATGGAGCCGTAGCCGTACTGGTTGCCGCCGGAATTAAACGGCATGAGGATCAGCTCCTGCGTCTTGAACCAGTCCATGGTCTCGCGGCGCAGCTTGTCGAACTTGTAGCCGTACACATCCGCAAAGCGCTTCTTATCGGTCGGCTTGTCGTCTGCGATGCGCATGCAGTCCGGCTCGCGGCGGCGCATGTAATCCTCTGCAAAGTTGACGGATGCGCCGTTCTTGCAGCGTACAACGTCAGCTTCCTTGATCTGGCCCTTGCCCGGTACATCGAATACAACGTCGTACACGTCGGCATGTTCCGGACCGAATACCATGTCGTACAGTTCCGCCTTGCTGGTGGGAACAAATACGCCCTTGCAGTTCTCGATGACATCGGTCAATTCATCGGTAAAGGTGAATTTGGTGAGCAATGAGTTCATCTGTATCATTTCCTCCTTAAGCACCGCGGAGTCCCTCGCCACGGCATGCTAACCGGGCCGGTTAAATTTCTTAACCTTTGCCCCATTGTCTTTCGATTATAGCATACCGCAAAACCCACCCTCTCGTCAACTGTGATTTTGCTTTTTTTGCAAGTTGAATTACAAGTTCTTGCAAAATGTACAAAACCTGAGGGATTTCTCACTGTTTTCCCGACACGGTCACTTGTCCGCCGATAGGACTTTTTTACGAAAACGTTTCCGCATGGCAAAATCCGTTTCACAATGCGCAATCGTGTATCAAAAGTGCGATACTGTGCATCTGCGTACACTTTATCTCACATTCCAGCGCTCCCACACACGGGTGACGGAATTGCATTTTCCGTTTCTCGTAATATCGAACAGCGCACCGGCAACTGCACAGTCGCCCTCAGCTGTCTTGAAATACTCGGTCAGGTCACCGCGAAACATGGCGATGGACTGCTCCACGCGCACGCCGAGCACGGACACGATCGGGCCGGTCATGCCGATATCCGTGATGTAGCCGGTGCCCTTGGGATTGACGCGCTCATCCGCGGTCTGCACATGCGTGTGCGTGCCCCAGACAGCCGCCGCGCGGCCATCGAGGTAATAGCCCATGGCCAGCTTTTCGCTCGTGGCGTTCGCGTGGATTTCGGCAAGAGCCACGTCGTACATGCCCTCGTTTTCCTTGAGGATGCGGTCTGCACACAGGAACGGATTATCCGGGCCGAATTTCATGTCGCAGCGGCCGATCAGGTTCATGACGAGCAGGCGCATGCCCTGCGGGCCGTCATAAATGCCCCAGCCCCGACCGGGGCTTTGCGGCGCAAGATTGGCCGGACGGAGAACATCCGAACGGCTGTCCAGATACGGCACGATCTGCTGCTTGCCAAACACATGGTTGCCGAGCGTGATCACGTCCGCACCGGCGGCAAAAATATCATCCGCCTGATGCGGGAGAACGCCGTTTCCGGCTGCATTTTCGCCGTTTACGATGACGAAATCTGCGCTGGTGTCGCGCTTGATGCGGCGGAGCAGGCCGTGAAGCGCGTCGATACCCGCCTCACCGACCACATCGCCGATGACTAATAGTTTCATGGATTACCTCTTTCTATCATTGCTGCAAGCCGTTGATTGGTTCCGCTGGATTCAGCGAGGAGTGCGCCGCCGCTGTGGCGGGAGCATGCCGCGCCCCGCGGCGGGGGGCAAGAGGGTAGACACCTACGGTTTCTACCCTCTTAACTCCCGTTTCCCTTTGTTTCCGAGTCTGGCGCAGATTGCCGTCATGTGACCGCTTCGAAATAGGAAACGGCAGAGGATTTTTTTCTATCGTAGGGGAGCACAGTGTGCTCCCATGCCGAGACATATTCGCAGCGTCAGATACCGTACTGCTACACATGTGGTTTCATCTCCGCAGGGCGCGGCATGACAGTGCCGCGCTTGCGCAGAGTAGTCCGTATGTGTAGCAGTAATGTATCTGACACTGCGAACAGGTTGAGAAAGATACGGAAGAAAAAAGCCTCTGCCGTACTCCTTTTCGAAGCGGTCACATGTCGGCAATCTGCGCCAGATTAGGAAGCAAGGGAAAGGTAGGAGTTCAAAGAGGAAGGAAAACCGCAGGTTGTCCTTCCTTTTTGCCCCCGCGGCGGGCGCCGCGACGCTCCCGCCGTCCGCAGACGGCGAATCCCCCCGCTGAGGTTCAGCGAAAAACTCCCCGCCCGGATAGGGTGAACCGCCTGCGCGGTTCAAGTGCCCCCGCTCAGCCGGTGCTGAAAAGGCTGCCGCCCGGAAAGGGCGAACCCGCCTGCGGCAGTTCGTGTCCCCCAACTGGTCGGTGCAGGAAATATATACAAAAAAGAGCTGCTGCGCAATGCAACAGCTCTTTCGTCTGTTAATCTTAATCGAACAGCGTCGAAACCGAAGTTTCCTCGTAGATACGCGCGATCGCCTCGGTGAACACCGGTGCAACCGGCAGGACGTTGATCTTATCCAGCTTCTTGTCGTTGGTCAGCGGGATGGTATCGAGGATGGTCAGCTCCTTGATCGGGCTGTTCTGAATGCGCTCGATCGCCGGACCGGACAGTACGCCGTGGCTTGCACAGGCGTAAACCTCGGTCGCGCCGCCGCGCTCTACCAGAGCGTCCGCTGCGTGTACGAGCGTGCCTGCGGTGTCGATCAGGTCGTCAACCAGAATGCACTTCTTGCCCTCTACGTTGCCGATGATGTTCATAACCTCGGATACGTTGGCCTTCGGACGGCGCTTGTCAATGATGGCAAGCGGCATATCCAGCTTCTGGGTGAACTTGCGGGCACGGGTAACCGAGCCCAGATCGGGAGAAACGATAACGGTATCATCGGTGCCGACGCCGAACTTGCCCGCAATGTACGGGATCAGAACGGAAGAACCGAGCATGTTATCCACCGGAATGTCAAAGAAGCCCTGGATCTGTGCAGCGTGCAGGTCCATAGTCAGCACGCGGTCAGCGCCTGCAGCGGTAATAAGGTTTGCGACCAGCTTTGCGGAGATCGGGTCACGCGCCTTGCTCTTGCGGTCCTGACGAGCGTAGCCGAAATACGGGATTACAGCCGTGATACGGCCTGCCGATGCACGCTTGCAGGAGTCGATCATGATGAGCAGCTCCATCAGGTTGTTGTTTACCGGACCGCAGGTGGACTGTACGAGGAACACGTCCGAGCCGCGAACGGATTCCGACATGGAAACCGAGATTTCGCCGTCAGCGAAGGTGGAGATGGCAGCCTTGCCGATCGGCAGTCCGAGCGCAGAAGCGATCTGCATCGCCAGTGCGGGATGGGAGTTGCCGGAGAAAATTTTGATGTTTTTTCCGTGAGAAATCATTGATTTGCCTCCGTCATATAAATATATTTTTTGTTCCGTGTGGATTTATATACGTTTTATGGATTTACTTCTTGTCCTTCTCGTGTGCGGCGCGGCGGCGGTCGTTCCAGCCCTCAAGATTGGTCTGGCGGGCGCGCGCAACGCTCAGCGCACCGGCAGGAACGTCCTTGGTGACAGTCGTACCGGCGGCCGTAAACGCACGGTCGCCCAGCTTGACAGGCGAAACGAGGTTGGTGTTGCAGCCGATGAAGCAGTCGTCACCGATCTCAGTGCGGTACTTGTGATAGCCGTCGTAGTTGACAACGACCGTGCCGCAGCCGAAGTTGACGCGCTCACCGACGGTCGCGTCGCCGATATAGGTCAGGTGCGAAACCTTGGTGCCGTTGCCGATGGTGGACTTCTTCAGCTCTACAAAGTCGCCGATGCGGCAGCCGTCACCGACCACGCTCTGCGGGCGGATATAGGCGAACGGACCGACCGTGGTATTGCTGCCGACGGTGGATTCATAAACCTGCGAATCGTTTACCGTGGTGCCTGCGCCGATCTCGGCTTTTTCGAGGATGGTGTTCGGGCCGATGACCGCGCCCGCGCCGACCTTGCAGCCGGGACGGATGTGACAGCCGGGCAGAATGGTCGCGCCCGGAGCAATATCAGCGTCCGGCGCAATGTAGGTGCTGGTCAGATCGAAGATCTGCACGCCCTTCTTGATGAGGCCGAAGTTGACACGCTGCATCATCTCGACCTGCGCCATAAAGGCCGCCGTACCGTCGCAGATGACGTAAATCTTGTTGGTGATGGCAATGCCCTTCTGCGCACCGGCTGCAACAGCCGCCGCAACCAGGCCGTCGAGCGTATCAGCGCCGCTCGCGAGTGCCTTTTTCAGCATATCCCAGGTGAACATGGCGGCATAGCAGCGGCTGTCTCTCGGCAGCGGCTGACCTTCCGCGTCAAAGCCCTGCTGCTCGGCAGACAGTACGCTGACGCCGTAACCGGTGTTCAGGTGCGTCTCGGCCAGATGGAACAGCGCATCCTCCTCTGCCAGTGCAAACGGAGCCGCCAGCACCAGAACGTGCTCGCTCTCCGGCAGCGCAGCCAGCGAGGCAAAACGATTTGCGGCATCGAGCGCGATGTCCTGTGCGCCGGCAACGGCAGGCTCCCTGTCGTCGTGCGCAAAGAAGCATGCCTCCACCGCATCAGGCAGCGCATCCCGCATTGCATCGCCCGCAGTGCCAAACAGCACCGGACGCGCAAAGGCAGAAATGCCGCTTTCGTCAAACAGGCCGCCAACCATGACGGCATTTACTTTATTCATCGCAGAAATCCTTTCGTTTCTCAAGGGTCATACGACCAGATTTTCCGATATAGCTTTATTATACAACAGTATGCCGCAAATTGCATTATCATTTTTCGATAAATTTCTTCTCACCGCATAATATTTTTCGCCGTTTGCATACAAAGGCCGCAAAGCAAGCATTTTGGTGGGAATTGAAGTGATGGAGAATTGAGATACCCACCGCAGTGGGCGTCCAGCGAGCAACCGCCGCAGGCGGCTCTTAGCGAGTCGGAATGGAGGATGGCGACTTCGTGTGGAGAGTGAAGATCACGCCAACCGCGAACCACGTTCGCGGCATACAATACGCGGTTTGCTTGCATAACCGCACCCACAAGGCAGGCGGCGCGTGCCGCCGAGCCTTCCGCGGGCGACCGCGTTTCCGCCACCCCATAAAATCCCGCAGGGATTTCTGCACCCAGAGAACCCATCACGCCGCGGAGCGCATAAAATGGAGCGCGTGCGCGACAAAAATGGCAGGACATGCGCCTGCCATTTTTAACAAACAGTAAAACACCCCGAAAACCGGAAAGTTTTCGGGGTGTTTTGCTGCAACAGGTGTTCCCGCCCTGTCCGTGAAACGGACACGCGCGGCGACACCGTCCCTCGATTCAAAGGACAAGTCCTTTGAATCGAAAAAGCCGCAGGCTTTTAGCCCTGTACAGCTACTACTTCTACCTCAACCTTAGCGCCGAGCGGCAGAGCAGCTACTTCAACGCAGGAACGAGCCGGAGCGCCTTCCGGGAAGTACTTCGCGTACACGCCGTTGAATGCAGCAAAGTCGTTGATGTCGGACAGGAAGCAGGTGGTCTTGACAACACGGTCAAAGGACACGCCGCCCTGTGCCAGAACGCACTGCAGGTTCTTCATAACCTGCTCGGTCTGCTCCTCGATGGTGGTTGCTACAATCTTGCCCGCCTTCGGGTCGATCGGAACCTGACCGGAGGTAAATACGAAACCGTTTGCAGCGATTGCCTGAGAGTACGGGCCTACTGCTGCCGGTGCGAGATCAGTGTGCAGAACTTCCTTGATAGCCATGGTGGGAATTCTCCTTTATATATCTTTATTTTTGATAACAGGGTGAAATGAGTGCAAAAATGTTACTTTTTGCCGCCCTTGGTCTTTTTCAGACGCTCGGTGTTGGACAGAACGCGCTTGCGCATACGGATGCTCTCCGGGGTGATCTCGAGCAGCTCATCGTCGGAGATGAACTCGAGTGCCGCCTCGATGGACATCTGGCGCGGCGGAATCAGGCGCAGCGCATCATCCGAACCGGATGCACGCATGTTGGTCAGCTGCTTCTTCTTGCAGACGTTTACAGCCATGTCCTCGCCGCGCGGGTTCTCGCCGACGATCATGCCTTCGTATACCATCGTGCCGGGGCCGATGAACAGCGGGCCGCGATCCTGTGCGTTGAACAGGCCGTAGCCGACAGCCTCGCCGGCCTCAAACGCGATCAGAGAACCGGTGGTGCGCTTCTGGATATCGCCCTTGTACGGCTGATAGCCGTTGAATACGGAGGACATAACGCCCTCGCCCTTGGTATCGGTCAGAAACTCGGTACGGTAGCCGAACAGGCCGCGTGCCGGGATGATGAACTCGAGGCGCATACGGTCGGTGCCCTTCGGGTTCATGGAAACCAGCTCGCCCTTGCGGGAGCCCATCTTCTCCATGATCGCGCCGACAGCATCTGCCGGAACGTCCGCGATCATGCGCTCCATCGGCTCACAGGTCTTGCCGTCGATCTCCTTGAGCAGTGCCTTCGGTGCGCCGACCTGGAACTCGTAGCCCTCACGGCGCAGGTTCTCGATCAGGATGGACAGGTGCATCTCACCGCGGCCGCAAACGCGGAATGCGTCGGTGGTGTCGGTCTCGTTTACGCGCAGGGATACGTCCTTGAGCAGCTCACGGAACAGACGCTCACGCAGGTGACGGGAGGTAACAAACTTGCCTTCCTTGCCGGCAAACGGAGAGTCGTTGACCATAAAGGTCATCTCGACGGTCGGCTCGGAAATCTTAACGAACGGCAGAGCCTCAACGTGCTCGGGGTCGCACAGGGTCTCACCGATGGTAACACCTTCGATGCCGGAGAAGCAAACGATCTCGCCTGCCTGTGCCTCCTCGATCGGCTGACGGCCCAGCTCCTCGATGGAGTACAGGGTAACCAGCTTCGCGTTGTACGGCTTGGTGTTGCCGTGGTAGTCGCAGACGGTAACCTGCTGACCTACCTTCATCGAGCCGCGCTCGATACGGCCGATACCGATACGGCCAACGTACTCGTTGTAGTCGATAGAAGAAACAAGCATCTGGGTCGGGCCTTCGGTATCAACCTGCGGCGCCGGAATGTGCTCGAGGATCTGCTCGAACAGCGGGGTCAGGTCCTTGCCCTCCACATTCGGGGACATGGAAGCGGTGCCTGCACGGCCGGAGCAGTAAACGATCGGGCTGTCCAGCTGCTCGTCGGTCGCATCAAGGTTGAGCAGCAGCTCGAGAACCTCGTCGCCGATCTCGTTGAGACGAGCGTCCGGACGGTCGATCTTGTTGATCGCAATGATGATCTTGTGACCGAACTCCAGTGCCTTCTGCAGCACGAAACGGGTCTGCGGCATCGGGCCTTCTGCTGCGTCAACCAGCAGAACAACGCCGTCTACCATCTTGAGGATACGCTCTACCTCGCCGGAGAAGTCGGCGTGGCCCGGGGTATCTACGATGTTGATCTTTACGCCCTTGTAATGTACAGAGGTGTTCTTTGCCAGAATGGTAATGCCGCGCTCACGCTCGATGTCGCCCGAGTCCATGACACGCTCCTCTACCACCTGATTTTCGCGGAAAGCGCCAGCCTGCTTGAGCATCTGATCGACCAGAGTAGTCTTGCCATGGTCAACGTGCGCAATGATGGCGATGTTGCGTAAATCGTTACGGATCATATATTCTATTCCTCCATCAGCGGGATTATTTTCGTACAGAATTTATTATACCCGTTTTTTCGTTCATTTTCCACCTATTTTATCGTCAAAATTACGGCGATATATCCGCTCTAAATTGTAAAATATTTTGCTAACTGATAAAAATTCCGCTCAGGATACAGTTGACGCAGACAGACCGCTGCCGTACAATAAGGAAAAGACGCAAGCGTCTGATAAAAGGAAGGAGAATCTCTATGAACAAAATCGGAAAGGCAATGCTCTGCACCGTACTGACCGGCGCAATGGCTGTCGGCGCCGCAGGCGCGGCTGACCTCGGCACACTGACACCGCAGGGTGCAAAGGCATACCTCGACCAGATCGTCACGCTGCAAAACCAGTACGGCAAGGCTGCCGCGCGTACAGATGACGGCTTCAGCGGACTGCTGACCGGACTTTCCATGGCAAAGCTGGTGGATATGGACGGCGACGGCACGCCCGAGCTGTACTGCGGCGCAGGTCTGGACGGGCAGCATATGTATTCGTATGCGGATGGGAAAATCTACGCGCTGGATATTCCGGAGGGCGTGAGCAACTTCGGCACGGACGTTTCGCCGTGCGCGGATTTCTATGTTGGCGGCACGAAAGCCTATCTCGTGGACGGCCATGAGATAATGAACGGCTTCCCCGTCAAATACCTGACCAAGCAGGGCCGCAAGATCGTCACTGCGCTGACCTATACCGATGCCATCGACGACGATACTGGTAACCATATCTGTACGCTCAACGGCGAAAGCGTGACCTATCACGAGCTAAGTGCCGCACAGGTTGCCTTCACTAAGGGTATGACATGGGAGCACTACTCCTTCTGGGAAAGCCCATACAATGTGCCGGAGGTGCGCTCTGCCCGCGCATCGCTGACCGACACCATCACTTCCCTTCGCACGCTCACCAATCCGACTGCATATGTTTCCAAGCACAAGGTCGAGCTCAACGGTGCAAAGGCCAATCTTGCAGCCTATACCATCAACGGCAGCAACTATTTCAAGCTGCGCGACCTCGCCGCTGCCCTCAAGGGTCTGGACAGCGAGTTTGCGGTAACATGGAACGCCGCCCAGCAGCGCATCGACCTGACGAGCAAGACCGCATACACGCCGGTCGGCGGCGAACAGGCTGCCCTGCCCGCCGGCAATAAGGCCGCCTCGCTCACGAGCGCCGCTGTCTACCTCGACGGCAACCCGCTTTCCCTCACCGCCTACTCCATCGGCGGCAACAACTACTTCAAGCTGCGCGACCTCGTTTTCGCGCTCGGCTTTTCCGTGGATTGGAACGCGGACACCATGACTATGATCTTGACCGTAAAATAAAAAACACGCTGCACACAGCAAAAAGCCACCGTTTCAAAGAAACGGTGGCTTTTTCATGCGCAAAACGAAATCTTACTGGTTTGCTTCGATGTAGTTTACGATGTCACCGATGGTGCTCATCTTAGCAGCTTCCTCGTCGGAAATCGTTACGCCGAAGTTCTCCTCGAGGTCCATCATCAGCTCTACAACGTCCAGAGAATCTGCGTTCAGGTCTTCCTTAACCTTGGTGTCCATGGTCATGGTGGAAGCATCAGCGTCAAACTTGTCTGCCAGGATTTCACATACCTTTTCAAACATGGGATTTACACTCCTTCATTACTTTCTTGATTTATTGTTCTGAAAACTCCGACTCTGCGGAATTTTTCATACCGTTTCTGCAGCATCGTGTCGATGTCCGGCTCAGCATCCAGCTCGGCCAGCTGGTCGCGCAGCGTGCGCGCCACATTGCGGATAAGCTGTGCGGAGGATGTGCCCTCCTGAATAATGCCTTCGATCATACCGAAGCTATACAGGTCCTGCGCGGTGATATGCAGCGTGTCCGCTGCCTCCGCCTCGCGCTTGGGGTCCTTCCAGAGAATGGACGCGCAGCCACGCGGCGAAATAACCGAATACAGGGCGTTCTCGAGCATGAGCACACGGTCCGCAACCGCCAGCGCCAGTGCGCCGCCGGAGCCGCCCTCACCCGTCACGATAGAGATGACCGGGGTTTTCAGCTCGATAAACTCATACAAACAGCGGGCAATGGCCTCGCCCTGACCGCGTTCCTCCGCGCCAACGCCGCAGAACGCGCCGCCGGTGTCAACAAAGTTGATGACCGGGCGGTGGAATTTCTCCGCCTGATGCGCGAGACGCAGGGCCTTTCGATAGCCCTCCGGGTGCGCCATGCCGAAGTTGGCGTCCATATTCTGCTCAATGGTGCGGCCCTTGCGGTGGCCGATTACCGTCACCGGTGTGCCGTTGAAATAGCCAACGCCGCCGAGGATGGCATGGTCGTCCGAAAAATAGCGGTCGCCGTGCAGCTCGGTGAAGTCGGTGAACAGCTCATTGATATAGTCCGTGAGCATCGGACGCTTGGTATCGTGAATGATACGCATTTTTTCACTTGCGGGTTTGTTAATCACGACGCCACACCTGCCATTTCTTGGACTTGGAGCCGCAGTGCAGCTTCAAGAGTTTTTCCAGCGTTTCTCTGAGTTGATTACGCGGAACTATTTTATCACAGAAACCGTGCGATAGCAAGAACTCCGAGGACTGAAAATCGTCCGGGAGGGTCTGGCCGATGGTTCCCTCGATAACACGGCGGCCGGCAAAGCCGATGGTCGTGCGCGGCTCCGCGAGGATAATATCGCCCAGCATAGCGAACGACGCGGTAACGCCGCCCGTGGTCGGGTCGGTCAGCACGGTGATATACAGCAGTCCGGCATCCGAGTGACGGCGCGCCGCCGCGGACACCTTTGCCATCTGCAGCAGCGAAAACATGCCCTCCTGCATGCGCGCACCGCCGGAGCAGGTGAACAGCACAACAGGCAGACCCTTTTCGGTCGCGTACTCGAACAGGCGGGTCAGCTTTTCACCGACGACCGAACCCATAGACGCCATCATGAAATGGCTGTCCATGACGCCGATCGCGGTCTCCACGCCGCCGATCCTGCACACGCCGGTCTTGACTGCGTCCGGCATGCCGACCTTTTCAGCCAGCTCTGCCGTTTTCTCTGCGTATCCCGGGAAGTGGATCGGGTCCGCCGGTGCCAGATTGGCGTACAGCTCCTCAAAGCTGTCCTTATCCGCGATCTGACGGATGCGCGTGCGCGCGAGCAGTCGTCCGTAGCGTCCGCAGTGCGGGCACACATACAGATTCTTGCCGTAGGCATACGCCTTCAGTTCTGCGCCGCAGCCCTTGCAGGTTACAACCTTGGCCGCTTCGTCCTCCTGCGGTTTCATTTCCATAGAGGTCTCGCGTGTTTTTTGAAACAGGTCGATCAGACCCATGCGTAACTCCCCTTTCGTTTGGAGGCAGTACCGCACGATTGGCCTTCGGCGCTTTGCGGCTGTTTTGCCCCCTGGTTTTGTTGCGTACTTTTGCAATACAGCGTACTGCTGCAAGTCCGCGCCGCACCAGTGAACAAAACATCTCGCAAATCGCTCTTGTCCAACCGTGCGGTACTGCCTCTGAAATCCTTCGGATTACAAAAACTTCGCTTTTCAAAATACGCTGATTTTGTAAGACCTTCGGATTCAATTATTCCTGTGCTAAATCTATTATACCATAATAAATGATTTAGTCAAAATCGCCGTTTGCGATGGAATTAACATTAAAGTTTGCTTCCACAAACGCCTTCGAGCACAGGATGTGCATCTGATAGTCGGTTGCGGTCACAACGCCCTCAAACAGCATCTCCGCGAGGGCACGGCGCATGCGAACGATGGCCTGCTCACGGTCGGCGCCGTAGACGATCAGCTTGCCGATCATGGAATCGTAGAACGGCGGAATCTTATAGCCCTGATAAGCCGCGGAATCCACGCGCACACCGGGACCGCCCGGCAGATGCAAGGACACCAGTGTGCCCGGACAGGGTGCAAAGTTTCTCGACGGGTCCTCCGCGTTGATGCGGCACTCGATGGCGTGACCGCGGATGGTCAGATCCTCCTGCTTAAAGGACAGCGGCTCGCCTGCCGCCACGCGAAGCTGCTCGCAGACCAGATCTACGCCGGTGACCTCCTCGGTGACCGGGTGCTCGACCTGAATGCGGGTGTTCATCTCGCAGAAGTAGAAATTGCGGTCGTTATCGACCAGAAATTCGATCGTACCCGCGTTTCGGTAGCCGACGCGCTTTGCCAGCGCAACAGCCGCCGAGGTCATCTTCTCGCGCAGCTCGGGCGTGACGAAAGCTGACGGACTTTCCTCGATCAGCTTCTGGTGGCGGCGCTGCACCGAGCATTCACGCTCGAACAGGTGCACCACGTTACCGTAGTTATCGCCCAGAATCTGCACCTCGATATGGCGCGGATTGTGAATATATTTTTCCATGTACAGGCGGCCGTCACCGAAGTTGGCGATAGCCTCTGCAGCGGCGCTGTCGTACGCGTCCTTGAGGTCCTTGACGCTCTCGGCCACGCGGATGCCCTTGCCGCCGCCGCCGGATGCCGCCTTGAGCATGACCGGATAGCCGATGCGCTCGGCCTCGGAGATGGCTTCGTCAAAATCGCGCAGCGGGCCGTCCGTGCCGAGCGCGACCGGAACGCCTGCGGCGATCGCGTTGCGCTTTGCCTCGGATTTGTCGCCCATCAGGCGGATGGTTGCCGCAGTCGGGCCGATAAACGCCAGACCGGCCTGCGTGATGCGCTCGGCAAAATCCGGATTCTCGGACAGGAAGCCGAAGCCCGGATGAATGGCCTGACAGCCGGAAGCCAACGCCGCCGAAATGATATTATCCATATTCAGGTAGCTGTCCGCCGCACGGGCCGGACCGATGCAGACCGCTTCGTCCGCGATCTGCGCATGCAGCGCTTCGCGGTCAGCCTCGGAGTAAACGGCCACCGAGATAATGCCTAAATCACGGCAGGCCTGAATAATGCGGACCGCAATCTCGCCGCGGTTCGCAATGAGTACCTTCTGAAACATTCGATTAGCTCTCTCCCGCCTCAGTCATTGATGACCATGCATTTGATCTCCGCTTCGGCGGCCTTCTCGTCCCCAACCCAGGCAACGCCCTCGGCTACTGCCATCGGGCCGCGGCGCTTGGTGAAGGTAACCTCCAGACGAAGGGTATCGCCCGGCTTTGCCATTGCACGGAATTTCGCCTTGTCAATGCCGGTGTAGACCGCAGTCTTGCCCTTGAATTCGGGCAGGGACAGCAGCGCTACGCCGCCTGCCTGTGCGAGCGCCTCCAGACGGAACACTGCGGGCATGATCGGGTTGCCCGGAAAGTGGCCCTGGAAGAAGAACTCGTCGCCGGTCAGGTGCAGCGCACCGACTACATGGTTCTCGTCCATTTCGAGGATCTCGTCCACCAGAAGCATCGGCGGACGGTGCGGAAGGATCTCCATGATCTGTTCTTTGTTCAGCATATTATAATCCCTCTCCTTACAAAATGCAAGTAAAACACGCAATACAGCACTAATTATGCGGTAAAACCGCAATGCTTTGCATTGCGCATGAAATAAAAGCGCCTTGCGCTTCGTAAAAAACCGCGACATGTGCGGCGCAGCGCGAACGGCGTCGCGCAAGGTTAGCGCTGGGTTTTTACACCCCGACTCAGCCGTCTTGGGCGCTATCCTTGTGCGACTTCTTGGTCGCACTGCGCGCGGCGACATTCGGGTATCGAAAACAGGTTTCTACGGAACCTGTTTTCGTATATAGGGGGCTTGTGAAGCCCCCTATAAGCGTCATTCGATTACGCAGAGCACCTGATTGTATTCAACCATATCGCCCGGCTGTGCCATAATGCGGATGATCTTGCCGTCGCACGGTGCCTTGATCTCGTTCATGATCTTCATCGCCTCGATGATGCAGAGGGTATCGCCCTCCTTCACCTGCTGACCAACCAGCACGAACGGCGGTTCGTCCGGAGACGGAGAAGAATAAAACGTGCCGACCAGCGGGCTCTTCACCTGCGTGCCTGCCGGAAGCTGCTCCGCAGCCGCCGGTGCCGCGTCTGCGCTCTCCGCTGCGGGTGCTGCCGCCGGCGCCGCTGCCGGTGCCGCCGCTGCTACCGATGCTGCAGCGATCACGGGAGCCGGTTCAGCTGCCTTGATCTTGATTTTTACGTCATCCAGTTCGAGCTCGACCTCGCCCAGCTTTTTTGCAGCCAGCGCGTCCATCAGCTCGAGGGCAATGTCTTTCAGTTCTTTCATATCCATAGCTTGTTACACTTTCTTAATAAGGATGCAGGCGTTGTGGCCGCCAAAGCCGAGCGAGTTGGAGATGGCAACATTGATCGGCATCTCAACCGCCTTGTTCGGGGTGATATCCAGATCACACTCCGGATCCGGCTCCTTGTAGCCGATAGTCGGCGGTACAATGCCCTCGCGGATTGCCATAACGCAGGCAATGGCCTCAACCGCAGCCGCGCCGCCCAGCAGATGGCCGGTCATGGACTTGGTGGAGGATACCTTCACGTTGTAAGCCTCCTCGCCAAACGCCTTTTTGATGGCGATGGTTTCGTACTTCTCGTTGAGCGGGGTCGAGGTGCCGTGCGCGTTGATATAGTCAACGTCAGCCGGGGTCAGACCGGCATCCTCAATGGCACCGCGGATAGCGTGTGCAGCCGCATCGCCGTCCGGAGACGGGCTGGTGATGTGGTAAGCGTCGCCGGAGGCACCGTAGCCTGCCACCTCTGCCAGAATGGTCGCGCCGCGCTGCTGTGCGTGCGTCAGGCTCTCGAGTACGAGACAGCCTGCGCCTTCGCCCATGACAAAGCCGGAACGGCGTGCGTCAAACGGGATGGAAGCCGCCGTCGGGTCCTCGCCCATGTGAACCGCCTTCATGTTCTGGAAGCCTGCCATCGAGATCGGGATAATGCCGTTCTCGGTGCCGCCGCAGACAACGACATCCTGATAGCCGTGGCGGATGGCGCGCATTGCCTCACCGATCGAGTGGTTGCCGGTCGCGCACGCGGAAACCGGGCAGAAATTCTCGCCCTTGAAGCCGAAGTGCATGGAGATATACGCCGCCGCGATGTTGGCGATCATCTCCGGGATAGCGAACGGCGAAACGCGGCCGGGACCCTTTTCGAGCAGCTTCGGGACCTCCTGCTCGGCAACGTGCAGACCGCCTACGCCCGAGCCGAAAATAACGCCCGTGCGATAGGGATCGAAATTGCCTTCCTTGAGGCCTGCCTGCTCAACAGCCTGGATCGCTGCCGCCATTGCGTAATGCACATTTGCGTCTGCGCGGCGCGCCTCACGCTTCTCCATATACTGGGTCGGGTCGAAGTCCTTGACCTCTGCACCCAGCTTTACCTTAAAATCGGATACATCAAACTTGGTGATGGGACCGATGCCGCACTTGCCGGTCTTGAGCGACTCCCAAAACGACGGCACATCGTTGCCGACCGGAGTGATAGCACCCATGCCGGTGATTACTACACGTTCCATATATTTGCTCCTTCATTCCAATATCACGCATTTATCTAATCGCAATTTTTATTCCACGCAGCAAAAAAGGTTTCACCGGATAATTCGGCAAGAGCAATTTGCGCAGGAATTTTGCGTTCTGATTAGGCGCGGGTTTGCAGCAATACTTTGTGTATTGCAAAAAGCGCAGCAGTGCGGCCGGAGCCTGCACAAGAAACTGCGGCCGGCATCAGAGCGGAAAATTACCGCAAAGTGCCGCAGGCGAATTGTCCGGTGATGCCTTAATAAAGTCCGCCGTCAGCGATGATCGTCTGGCCGGAAATATAGCTTGCAGCGTCGGAGGCCAGAAAGGCAACCACGCCTGCGATCTCCTCCGGCTTGCCGAAACGGCCGAGCGCGATCTGCTTCTTGGCGTTCTCGCGGATGTCCTCGGGCACCTTGTCGCTCATCTCGGTGGCGATCCAGCCCGGAGCGACCGCGTTTACCGTAATGCCGCGCGCACCCAGCTCCTTGGCGGCGGTCTTGGTCATGCCGACCATACCCGCCTTGGCAGCGGTGTAGTTGATCTGGCCGTAGTTTCCGGTGAACGCCGAAACCGAAGTGATGTTGATGATGCGGCCCTGCTTTGCACGCATCATCATCGCACCGCACAGGCTGAGCATGTTGAATGCACCCTTGAGGTTGGTGCGGATAACATCGTCGAACTGGTCCTCCTTCATGCGGACCATCAGACCGTCGCGGGTGATGCCCGCATTGTTGACGAGAACGAACGGTACGCCGATCTCTTCCTTAATTTCCTTGAGCGCGGTGCTGCAGGCGTCATAGTCCGCAACATCCCACTTCTTCACATAAGCGTTGACGCCGTGCGCGCGGCACTTCTCCGCCACAGCCTCAGCCTTTTCGACCGAGGACGCACAGTTGATGAGGACGTCAAAGCCGTCCTGCGCCAGCTTTTCCGCGATTGCCGCGCCAATGCCGCGGGAACCGCCGGTTACGATTGCTAAGCTCATTGTTTACTCCATTCTATAGACAGGCAGGAGTGAGGAGTTTTCCTATCTCTTCACTCTCCGCTCTTATTCAAATCTCTTGTAAGCGTTCTTCAGAAGGTCCTCCGCCTGTGCGGTCATGCCCTTGAGGATCTCCTCGCACGGATGCAGCTCCTTGAGCATACCCGCAATCTGACCGGACATAAAGGTGCCCTCCTCATAGTTGCCGTCCTGCACGGCCTTGCGCAGCGAACCGGCGGTTGCCTTCTCAAGCTCCTCAAGAGAGGCATCGGTGTTCTGCTTCTCGAGCTCGAGGCACTTGCGCGCCATCGGGGTCTTGAGCGAACGCACCGGATGACCGGACGGACGACCGGTAACAACGGTCGAAATGTCGGTAGCCTTGAGGACGAGTTCCTTATACTTTTCCGAGATCTGACACTCCGGTGTTGCAAGGAAGATCGTGCCGCACTGCACGCCTTCGGCGCCAAGCATCATGGCAGCTGCCATGCCGCGGCCGTCTGCAATGCCGCCTGCGGCGATGACCGGAATGCTCAGTGCGTCTACGACCTGCGGAACGAGCGGCATGGTTGTCAGCTCACCGATGTGGCCGCCGCCTTCCATACCCTCTGCGATAACCGCATCTGCACCTGCGCGCTCCATGCGCTTTGCCAGTGCAACCGAAGCAACGACCGGCATAACCTTAATGCCTGCGTTCTTCCAGTCCGCAATATACTTGCCCGGATTACCTGCGCCGGTGGTCAGCACTTCGATCTTCTCGTCGATGGCTAGCTGTGCCAGATCGTCCGCATTCGAGGAGAGCAGCATGATGTTCATACCGAGCGGCTTGTCCGTGATGGCACGCGCCTTATGGATCTCCTCACGGATGTAATCGACCGGAGCCGCGCCGCCCGCGATGATGCCCAGACCGCCTGCCTTGGAAACCGCAGCAGCCAGATGGTGCTCCGCGATCCACGCCATAGCGCCCTGCACGATCGGATATTCGATACCGAGAAGTTCTGTGATCTTGGTTTTCATAGGTTTGTTCTCCCCTTTTTAATAGGTAGTAAATTATTATAACATATTTTAACGCAAATAATAGACAGCGTGCATTTTTAGACAATTTACCTTAAATTTGTCTAACAGATAATGCCGGACGGCTGCAAGAACCGTCCGGATTTATCCAATATTATAGTTTAATCACAAATGCGCCATAAGTCAAGCCTCCGCCGAAGCCGGTGCAGACAATAGTCTGACCCTCCTTCAGCAGGCCGTTTTTACGCATTTCGTTCAGGCAGATCGGCACGCTTGCCGACGAGGTATTGCCGAAACGGTCCATATTGACGTAAATTTTCTCCTTCGGCAGATGGTATCTGCGTGCAATAACATCCAGAATACGCAGATTCGCCTGGTGCGGCACCACCCAGTCGATTTCCTCTGCGGTGACGCCCGCTCGCTTGAGCGCGGTGTCGATCGCAAGCGGTACGGCTCTTGCGGTGAAGCGCACGACCGGTGCACCCTGCATTTTCAGGAAACGCGCCTTCGGGTCCACCGTGCGGTCGCCGGAAAGCGGATCCTCGACCGGCAGGGCTTCCATGTGCAGATACTCTGCACCCGAGCCGTCTGCCGCGGTGAAGGTGGACAGAATGCCGACTGTTTCGTCCTCAGTCGCCTGATAAACGGCCGCAGCGGCACCGTCGCCGAACAGAATGCAGGTCGAGCGGTCGGTGTAGTCCACGATGCGCGAAAGCGTTTCCGCCGAGACAACCAGCACGGTCTTTGCCTTGCCGGATTTAATGTAGCTGTCCGCAATGTCGGTCGCGGAGACAAAGCCGGTGCAGGCGTTGTTGATATCGAACGCGCCGACCTGACGCGCACCCAGCTTGTCCTGCAGGATAGACGCCGTATTCGGCGTGTTGGTATCCGGCGAGCAGGTGCTGACGAGAATGAGGTCAAGCTCCTCTGCGGTGATACCTGCGTCCGCGAGTGCGTCCTGTGCGGCACCGAGCGCCAGCTCCCATGTATGTGTATTCTTTGCGATGCGGCGCTCGCGCACACCGGTGCGCTGCACGATCCACTCATCGCTGGTATCTACCATTTTTTCCAGCATGGCGTTGGTCAGGACAAAATCCGGAATGCAAGCGCCCGTGCCGATCAATTTACTGTTGATGATTTCCACGCTCCTAAAAAGTCCAAATCGCTCTCCCAAAAAGCGTGGAAAAGCGACAATAGTTAGATTGACAAAGTATTCTCCGACTATTATAATAAAAGCACAGTAGATTGTCAAGACAGACCGTTATTATTTAGCAACACTTTGTGCGAAAATATCTATTAAAACACGGTGCTGTCAGCGTTTGATTATTATTTTGGAGGAACGAAACGTGAACTACGGTTTTGCATTTTTCCCGGGTCAGGGCGCACAGGCCCCCGGCATGGGCAAGGATCTTTATGAGAACTCGCAGGCTGCCAAGCTGGTTTTTGAGGAAGCAAGCGAAGGCGCCGGTCTGGATGTAGCCAAGCTGTGCTTTGAGAGCGATAAGGAAACGCTCTCCCGCACGGAGAACAGCCAGATCGCTATTTTCACCCATTCCATGGCAGCCTGGGCTGCACTGAAGGAAGCAGGCGTGGAATTCAAGGCAGCGGCAGGCTTCTCGCTCGGTGAATACACCGCACTGGCGGCTGCAGGCGTTGTTTCCCTCGCAGACGGCGTGAAGATCGTTTCCATGCGCGGCAAGCTGATGCAGCAGGCTGCGGACTCGATCGACGGCGGCATGGCGGCTATCCTCGGACTGGAGGACAGCGTAATTGAAGAAGCCTGCGCGAAGGTGACCTCCGGCGTGGTTCGTCCGGTAAACTACAACTGCCCGGGTCAGCTGGTTATCGCAGGTGAAAAGGCGGCTCTCGCAGAGGCGATCGAAAACTGCAAGGCTGCCGGCGCACGCCGTGCGCTCCCGCTTGCGGTATCCGGTGCATTCCATACCCCGCTGATGGCAAAGGCTGCCGCAGAGCTGCGCGCTTACGTTGCGGACTTTACCTTCTCCGCACCGAAGATGGATATTTACTCCAACCTCGACGGCAAGGTTTACGACTGCTCCGACCTGCCGGCACACCTCGAGCAGCACATGATCTCTCCGGTTCGCTGGACGCAGCTGGTGAAGAACGGCATGGCTGCCGGTCTGACCTCGGCGTGCGAGATCGGTCCGGGCAAGACGCTGACCGGCTTTGCGGGCAAGATCAGCAAGGAGCTGACCTGCAAGACCGTGCAGGATATGGCGGGCGTGCAGGCTGCAGCCGAATGATTTTCGACTGAAAACGCATAGAGACAGTAAAAAGGCACCTCATTGAGGTGCCTTTTGTTATCCCAGAAAACCCAAATGCTCCAACAGGATTTTGAGACCCATCAAAATCAGCACGATACCGCCGAACAGCTCTGCGCGGGACTTGTACTTTGTGCCGAACACATGGCCGATCTTCACGCCGATGCACGACAGCACAAACGTGGTTGCACCGATGAACGACACCGCCGGAACGATATCGACCTGCAGGAACGCAAACGTCACACCGACCGCAAGCGCATCAATGCTCGTGGCAACCGCAAGCGGCAGCATGGTCATAAAGCGGAACGAATCGCTGACGCTTTCGTCATCATGCTCGCGCGACTCGCGCACCATGTTTGCGCCGATAAGCCCCAGCAGCACGAAGGCGATCCAGTGATCAATGCTTGTGATGAGCGACTGAAAACGCACGCCGAGTGCATAGCCGATGAGCGGCATCAAAAGCTGAAAGCCGCCGAAATACAGTCCGCAGATGACCGCGTGCTTAGCCTTGAGCGTGCGCACGCTCAGTCCCTTGCAGACAGACACCGCGAACGCATCCATCGACAGACCGACTGCGATTAAAAATAACTCCAATAAACCCATTTTCTTGTCCTCCTCAGTCGTTTATCCGGCGGAAAACAGGCACAAAAAAAGACCCATCTGCCGCGTAGAACAGATAAGTCTCGTCATTTCATGCAAAACCAGAGGAGCGTCCTCCCCAGTATGTTGGCTCTGCCGCGCGGCGGAACGCTCCGCGCCGACTACTCCCTTATTGCGATTTATCTTAGCATATGCGCAGCCGAAAGTCAATATGCGGGCAAAATTGTTGCCCTATGCAAACCGAAAAGCCGATACGGAAACGGCGGCACAGGCTGTCCGGTGTGCCCGAACCGCGCAGGCGGTTCGCCCTGTCCGGGCGGGGAGCTTTGCCGTGAACCACAGCGGGGAATTGCCGCTACGCGCGGCAGGCGCACAAGAGGGTAGACAACCTGCGGTTTTCCACCCTCTTGTGAATCTCCCCTTTTCCCTACTACCTTGGGTGCAGACGGTAGACTACGTAAGCGTAGAAAAAAGAGAACGGCAGAGGATTTTTTCGCAGCGGTCACATATCGGCAATCTGCGCCAGACCCTCCAAGGGAAAGGGGTGATTCATAAGAGGGTGGAAACCGTAGGTGTCTACCCTCTTGTGCCCCCGCCGGGTAGGCACACTCCCCGCTGAGGTTCAGCGAAAAACCCCCCCGCCCGTCAGGGGCGAACACGCTGACGCAGTTCGTGTGCCCCGCTCAGCCGGTGCAGAGAAACAGGCTGCCGCCCGGAAAGGGCGAACCGTTCACACTGTTCGGGCACACCGGAAAGTCTGTGCCGAGAAATCTTCGCTCGAAAAGCGCACGCCGATCAGCTCTCCTGACGTTTTCCCTTGTGCAATGCCGCAAAATGCGCTATACTTATTTTATATGACTTGAAAAAAGAGGTTACAACAATGAAACTCCAAACCAGACTGGCGGTGCTGGTGTGCAAGGCATCGGGCGCTGTCCTGCGCAGGCTGGGACGCGGCGGCACCAACCTGCCGGGCAAGCTGGCACTGAAAATTGATAAAAATATTCTGGGTGAGCTGTCGCGCGGCGTAAAGGTCACGGTCGTGACCGGCACGAACGGCAAGACCACCACCTCCCGCATGATCGAGCAGGCGTTCGCCGATGCGGGACTCAAATATTTCTCCAACAAGTCGGGCGCGAACCTGCTGACCGGCATCATCGCGGTATTTGCACAGCATTCCACGCTGTCCGGCAAATGCCCGTACACGCACGCGCTCATCGAATGCGACGAGGCGGCCTTCCGCAAAACGAGTGAATACCTGCCGGTCGAATGTCTGGTCGTCAACAACATCTTCCGCGACCAGCTTGACCGCTACGGCGAAATTACGCACACGCTCAACGCCATCCGCGAGGGCATTACGCATGTGCCGAATGCAACGCTCTGCCTGAACGCAGACTGCTCGCTCACCGCTTCCCTTGCGGACAGCGTGCCGAACAAGATCGTCTGGTTCGGCGTGAATGTCCCGATTTACAAGGAGACCGCACACGAGCTGTCCGACGCGCCGTACTGCATCCACTGCAAGACCGAATATGAGTACGACTACATCACCTACGGCCATCTCGGCGGCTTCCGCTGCCCGAAGTGCGGCTACCATCGCCAGACGCCGCAGGTCGCTGTCACCAAGGTGCTCGCCACCGGCGCGGACTCGTCCGACATCGTGCTGGACATCTTCGGTCACGAGCACGAGGTACACGTCAACCTGCCGGGCGGCTACAACATCTACAACGCCGCCGCAGAGGCCGCTGTCGCGCATGTTGTCGGCATTGAGGAGCAGACCGCGGTCAGCGCACTTTCTCAGTTTGAGTGCGGCTTCGGCCGTGCCGAGCAGTTCAAGCTCGGTCAGGCGCAGGCGCGCATGATGCTGGTAAAGAATCCTGCCGGCTTCAATCAGGTCATCAACCTGATCGCGCACGACGAGGGCAATTACAAGCTGGCGTTCCTGCTCAACGACCGCTTCGCGGACGGCACGGACATCAGCTGGATCTGGGATGTTGATTTTGAGGCACTCGCTGACCAGCAGGTGCGCTTTACGCGCGTACTGGTTTCCGGCGTGCGTGCGGATGATATGGCGCTGCGTCTCAAGTACGCAGGCTTTGCACCCGAGTGTATCGAGGTTATCCGCGAGTACGACAGGCTGCTGACCGAGATCGGCTCGGATGAGACACCGGCGTTCCTTATGCCGACGTACACCGCCATGTTCGACCTGCGCGGTGAGATCAGCAAGCACACAGACGTCAAGGCGTTCTACGAATAAGGGGGCAACTGCAATGGAACTGAATATCTGCCATCTTTACCCCGACATTCTCAATCTGTACGGTGACCGGGGCAACATTATCACGATGAAACGCCGTCTGGAGAGCCGCGGCATCAGCGTCAATGTGGACGAGTGCTCGATCGGTCAGCCGCTCGATGTGGACAAGTACGACATTTTCTTCATCGGCGGCGGACAGGACTTCGAGCAGGAGGTGCTGCTGCGCGACCTCGCCTCCGGCAAGGGCAAGGATATCTGCACCGCTGTTGAGGAGGAGAAGGTGTTCCTCGCCATCTGCGGCGGCTACCAGATGCTCGGCCAGTATTACAAAACGTGGGATGGCGTGCAGCTCGACTTCATCGGCGCGATCAACGTGCACACCATCGGCGCGAAAGAGCGCATGATCGGCAACTACATGTACCGCACAACACCCGAGAGCAGCGGCTCCATCGTAGTCGGCTTTGAGAATCACTCGGGCAAAACCTACCTCGGTGAGGATGTCGCGCCGCTCGGCATGATGATAAAAGGCTACGGCAACAACGGCGAGGACCAGACCGAGGGCGCACGCTACAACAACGTGTTTGCCACCTACTCGCACGGCTCCCTGCTGCCGAAGAATCCCGTGCTGTGCGACTTCATCCTGCAGACCGCGCTCGACCGCCGCTACGGCAAGACCGATCCGCTCGTGCCGCTCAACGATACTCTTGAGCTGAACGCGCACAATTATATGGAGCAGCGTCTGAGCAAATAATTAGGAACGCGTAATTCGTAATTGATGCGGTGACGGAGATTTCCTGCACCGGCTTTGCGGGGTGCCCGAACCGCGTGAGCGGTTTGCAATTTCCGGGCGAGAACATTGCGGCGTTCGCCGCGGGGACAAAGAGGAAGGACAACCTACGGTTTTCCTTCCTCTTTGAACTCCTACCTTT
>NZ_QUDG01000009.1:0-94431 GCF_003474415.1 Butyricicoccus sp. AM05-1
CATCAACCAGGTTATCTCCTTCGTTGATGCAATCAACAACGATACCCAGACTGTTGTCGGCGCTATCGATGGCCTGCGTCCGGTTCTCATGGCTAAGGCTGCTACCGAGTCCTGTCAGGCTGGCGGCGTGTTCGTCAAGGTCGGCGAGTAACTCTTCTTGAATTTCTTTCTCCTCTCTATATTCTAAATTAGAAAAGCAGCTCCAAATGCTTTTCATTCCCTCAAATACAACAGCAAGGCATTTTTTGAAGTGACCTCTAAAAGTCAGTCAAAAATTGTTCAAGCGACCGAAAGGGCTTGCTGCCTGTGAATTACAGGCGGCAGGCCCTTTCGCTTTTCCTTTACTCTCCACCTTCATCCTATATACAATTCGTTATATTTCATCTACATATAACAAAAGAGTGCTGTTCCCCAAACAGCACTCTTTTCCTTAATACTGATACTTTTTCCGTCCCTTGACGAGAAAAAACACCGAAACCATCACACCGAGCGCCTCTGCTACCGGAACAGCCAGCCAGATGCCGGTTTCCTGCAAAATCAGCGGCAGGAGCAGCAGCATCGCCACGAGGAACACAAGCGTGCGCGAAAACGAGATGATCGCAGACACGAGACCATCCGAGAGCGCGGTAAACAGCGAGGAAGCGAAAATACTCGTGCCCATGAGCAGGAAGCTGACCGCATAAATCGGAAAGCCGTGCATGGCAATCCCATACACACTGCTGCCGCGCGGCGTAAACAGGGTCAGCGCCGGCTCGAGCGTCAGCCACGAGAGCAAATATGTGCCGAGCGAGCACGCCAGCACGAACGTCATGCAGATGCGGAAGATATGCCTCAGCTGCGGGATATTTTTCTCGCCGAATTTGTAGCTGATAACCGGTGCAACGCCCATCGAAAAGCCGAAATACACCGCCGTAAACACGAACTGGAAGTACATTGCAATCGTGATGGCGGCTACACCGTCCTCGCCGCGGTAGCGCATGAACAGCGTATTGAACACGAATGTGGTGATGGCGTTCGCAATGTTGCTGACCATCTCGGACGAGCCATTGCCGCACGCGGCAAGCAGAGTCTGTCCGTCGAATTTGAAGGGCACAAAGTACAAGCTACCGGTGCGGTTTTTAGTGAAATACACCAAACCAACGATGGACGGCACGCAGTAGCCGAGGCAGGTGGCAATCGCCGCACCGGCAACACCCATGTTCATCGGGCCCATGAACAGCCAGTCAAGCACCACGTTTGTAATGCCGCCGCCCACCGAGGTCAGCAGACCCAAGCCCGGCTTGCCTGCGGTGACGAACAATGTCTGAAAGGCAGTCTGCAGAAACAGCATGGGTGCAAACACCAGCTGAATGCGTGTGTAAATACGGCAGTCTGCCCACTGCAGCTCACTCGTGCCAAGCAGACGCAGAATGGGGTTCAGAAACAGATTGCCAAACACGGCGAAAATCAGGCCGATACCCAGCGCGACTGCAATCAGCATGGTGAAGTTGCGGCGCGCCTCGTCTGTTCGTCCCTCCCCTTGCCGGCGGGCGATAATAGCGCTGCCGCCCGTGCCGAGCATAATGCCGGTAGCCATCTGCAGGCAGTTGAGCGGATACGACATATTGATTGCGGAAAGCGCGGTTGTGCCGGCAAACCGCGAAATAAACATGCCGTCCACGATGGTGTACATCGACAGCAGCATCATCATTGCAATGTTCGGCAGTGCGAATCGGAGCAGCGATGCGGCGTTGAATTTGCGCGCAAGCGCGTTATTCTGCTCCATTGCGAATCTCCTTTTCAAAAGAATCGGTAAATTTTCGGGTCATTTCCACCATCATGGCGAACTGCTCAGTGCCCATGGCAGCGGCGGCGCGTTCCTCTGCGCGGTACAGACCGCCCAGCTTATCCGCTGTGTAGCGTTTGCCGGATTCGGTCAGGCGCAGCGGCTTTTCCTTGCGGCCGGATACGCTCACCTTTTCCAGATAACCGGCCTGCTCCAACTCCTGCACCACCGTATGAATTGTCTGCTTGGGCAGCAGGCACATCTGCGCGATTCCTCCTTGTGTCATCTCCGAAAACTGATCTAACATATACAGCACCGTTACTGTACTGGGTTTCATGCCGCTGTGCTTCGCCCAGATGTCGTACAGCTCATCCTGTCGAAAAATATATGCGCACAAGTCGTTCATTTGTCTGCGAAAATCCATAATGCACCTCAATAGTCCTAAATCGTACCACGCCATTATAGTATGATTTAGGACTATTGTCAAGTAAAAAAAGCAGACCCGTAAAAGAGTCTGCTTCAAATTTATCCCATCAGCATGGTCCAGAGTGCGCTGAACGGCATGACGAGTATCAGCGCGGGCATGAGATCGACCAGCAGCACGGATTTGATCTTGGAGACACGAAAACCGGCCGACATAGTCAGCACGCCGCCGCACGCGGACAAATCCGCGAACATTTCCGGTGTGAGCGCACCGGACAGCAGCCGTCCTGCGGTAAACACGCACAGGAGAATCACGCACTGCGGCAGCGGGATGGCGCAGATGGCCTTGCCGAGCGTAGACGCGAAGATCATTGCAGTGAACAAGTCCAGCACGGACTTTGCAAACAGCAGGTTCGGATCGCCCGCGATGCCCTCAGTCAGCGTGCTGTACCACCCGAAGCCCGAGCAGCAGAACAGCGCGACCGCCGTGATGTAGAACTCCATATCAATATTATCCCCGCCGAGGTGCATGGTTTTGACCAGCCGATGAAAAAACCGGCTTGTCCAATCCTCAAGGTGCAGCAGGTGCCCGATGGTAAACCCCACCAGAATCGCCAGCACGACCGCTGTCATGCTGACCGCCTTGATAATGGAATTGATGCCGATAGCGATCGAACACATGCCGAACAGCGTCGGCAGGTGCTCTTTCAGGCTGTTCGGCAGGACGTGTCCCAGTGCGGAACCGATCACGCCGCCGGCCAGCACCGAGATACAGTTGACAATTACTCCGATTGGCATAGAATTTCCTTCTTTCTCTTTCCCCTTCTCCTCTATTTCCCATTTTACAGTAGAACAGCGTCTTTGGCAAGCAAAAAAACCGCACAGCCGAAGCTGTGCGGTTTTTATTGCATTTTCGCTTACTTTTCCACGTTTTCGCAGAAACGCATGAGCATTGCCGCTACTTCCGCGCGGGTCGCGTAGCCCTTCGGGTCCAGCTTGCTGCCGGACTTGCCGTTAACAACGCCAGCCGCATTCGCCCACTGGAGCGCCGGAACAGCATAGCTGCTTACGCTCTGCGCGTCCGTATAGCCGTCGAGGCTCTTCGCGCCGGAAACGTCATACTTCTTGTTCTGTGCGTAACGGTACAGCATAGCTGCCAGCTGCTCGCGGGTGATGTTCACCTGCGGGTTGGTGCCGTCGGATACGCCGTTCGCCTTAGCCCAGTTCATACCCTTTTCGTACCAGACAGAGCCGCCGGTGGTGTCCTCGCCGGCATGGCGTGCCAGAACCGTCATCAGCATGCCGCGAGTGGTATTAGCCTTCGGAGAGAAGGTATTCGCTGCGGTGCCGTTCATCATGCCCTTGCCGGTTACATAATCAACCGCGGAAGCGAACCAGTCGTTCGCGGAAACGTCGTTAAACGTGGTCTTAGACGGGGTTTCGTCCGCCTTTGCGTAGCTTACGCCAACGGTAACGGCGGAAGCAGGCATGGTGAAGGTGTAAACGGTGTCGCTCTTCTTAACGGTGGAAACGGACTTGCCGGAGCCGTCGGTAACGGTCAGCTTATCCAGCTTGTAGCCCTTGTCCGGGGACAGGGTAAGGGTAATGGTAGCGCCCTTTTCCGCGTTGGACGGAGAAGCGTTTACGCCGCCGTTGTTGACCGCCGAGGTGGTTACCTTGTAGGTCGTCTTGCCGGAGGAGCTGCCGCCGGAGGAACCGGAGGACGGCTTGGTGTAGGTGAACTCGTAGATGTACGGACTGGATTCACCAGTTACCTTAACCGTGGTATTGCTGCCTGCAACGATATTCTTAGCTGCGTCAAACTTCTTGCTGTTGGTTGCAATCTTAAACTTGATGGTCTTTGCAACCGTTACCTTGGTGTCTGGTGCAACGTCCTTATACAGATCAATGATGTCATCATTCTTTGCACTGTCAACCGCAGCCTGCAGGGTCGGATAAACCTTGCTCTCGATAGCTGCCTCCGGAACGGAAATAACGAACGGACTGAAACCGTTGGTGGTGAAGGTCAGATAAAGCTTATCATCTTTCTTCGTTACCGTGCCGGTGTAATACTCAACCTTGTCGTTGGACTTGGTGTGCTGAATGCTCAGCTTATCGCCGTCAGCAACTGCAAAGCCAGTCGGCAGTTCCATAGTTACCACAGTTGCCTTGGTGATGTTCATCGTCTGATAGTCCTGAACGACCTGTGCATTCTTGGTATTGGTATCGCCGTCCAGTTTAATCTTGTCTGCCGTATCTGCGGTGGACGCTACCACGCGATACTGCGGAGTGATCTCCAGCGCCAGCGTCTTGTTTGCCGCATCATACGCGGTCGGCTCAACCTTCAGCGAGGACTGAACGTACAGCTTCTTATTATCGCCCGGTACAGTAGTTGCCTTTTTAATCAGAGCCTTTGCAGTATCTTCATTGATATCCTTAACGATATCGCCCGTTTCCGCGCCGAGGGTCGGTGCGGAAACCGTCTTAGCTGCTTCTTCAACCTTTGCCTTATCTTCCTTAGAAATGCTTTCGCTTACCTTAACTTCCGGAGCAGAAACAGCAGGCTTAACCTCAACATTGCCGGTGTCGGTCTTTGCAACTACCTTGTAGCTGTAACCGGATACATCACTGGTTCCGGCAACGTAGCCGCTTGCAACGTATGCGCTCGGGTCGGTGGTGAAGTAGCCGCCTCCAACAATAACACGGCTATTCATATCCGTATCGTCCTTTACAACTTTAATCGTATCAACATCGGATTTGAATTTGCCGTCGTTAATCTGAATCTTGGAATCATTAGTCAGAGACGGATATTTTGCCGCGCTATCAAATACCAGTGCAGAGCACGGTACTACAACACGCGAATCGCCAACTTTACCCGTAGCATTGCCGGTCGTATTAAATTCGCCGTTATTTACAACGACAATGCCGCCACGCGCAACAATGCCTGCGCCGCCAGTAATATTAAAAGTACCGCCGTTTACAACAATATTGTCCTTCCACGGCGCATAGATACCACAAGCAACATAGCCGCTGGTCTTAATCATACCGTTGAATGTGCCGCCATTGATAGTAATCTTATTGGCATTTACACGTTCAGGGGTTCCCTCTGTATTCTTGTCAGTTTTATTTCCATTACCCGCAACTACCGCATTATCCAGTGCCGTAAATACGCCATCTTCAATGGTGATCGTTGCACCCGTAGCATAGCCGGTAATAACCGCGCCTTCCTGTGCCTGAATATTAGCATACTCGATTGTTGTGGTAGAGTTATGATTTACGCCAATACCTACATTGCCCGTAGATACAATCTTACCGGACTTGTCAGCAGAAGAATCCTTTACAACCAACGTGCCGCTATTATACAGCGTAGTACCTGTATGTGTCATCGTCTTACCGTTCAAATCCAGCACAATATTTTTATCTGCCGGAATTACAGTCTGACCATTGATATTCGCCAGAAGCTTAACGGTTGCGCCGTTCTGCGCTGCTGCAACAGCGTCAGCCAGCGTCTTATAATAAGTATCGTCAATCTTAGCTACTGCAACGTCCTTCATGGACTTAACCGTGTAGGTATTGTCCGCATTCTTCTCAGTATAGTAATTCTTTTCGCAATATGCGGAAACATCAGAGGAGAATGTACCGCCCGAAACAGCTACCGTAGCAGTGTGTTTAGTGCCCTGAACAATAGTAACAGCATTGCCCTCAGCCGTTACCTTACCGTCCTTGATAGAAACAGATACATCACCATACTTGGCATTTGCATGAATAGCAGCATTGTTAGTACCACCAGTACCATCACCCCAAGAGCCAGTGCTTCCGATACCCTTAGATGTAACAGTGCCATTATTTACAACCAGCGTACCACGATTGATTTGAATACCACCAGCATGACCATAAATAACGCCACCGTTAATTGTGGTAGTGCCAGCCTGCGGGTGATAAATCGCATAATCGGCAGTAGATTCCAGAATACCACCATTTACAGTAATATTACCATCATGATTTAGCATCTGCCCATTGCCAGATACTGCATACCAACCAGCTTTGATCTTGCCACCCTCAATAGTAACAGAAGCATTGGCAGTTTCATTCTGAACACCTACACCGAACTGACCATTATCAGAATTGTTTGTAATGCCAGTTGCAGTATCAATCAAACCGCTCTGCATTACAAAATCACCATTTACAGCATAGATAATCGGCTGATCTGCCTGATTACGGATATAAGTCTTGGTAACAGTTGTAATCTTACCCTGACCCTCACCATTTGCAGAAGTATCGGTGCTGTCCTTCAAGGTCAGCTTACCATATACTTTAATATTGCCTGCACCGGTATTAGCCGCCTTTACTTCATAACCATTCAGGTCGAGCGTAATATCTTTTCCCGATGTAATGCTAAGACCAGTTTTACTAATGTCCGTAGCCGCCGTCATAACGATTGTATCGCCAGTTTTTGCATTTACAACTGCATCAGCCAGCGTAGAATACGTTGCATCGCCAATCTTAGCAACAGCAGATGTAACTTCACTGGAACCCGTGCCAGCAGAAGCACTGCCGTCAGCCGTGTTTTCAGCATCTTCATCCGCCGCAAATGCCACCGGTGCCATGGTCAGCACCATCATCACAGCGAGAAAAGCCGATAACAATCTTCTTTTCATGTTTATCCTCCTCGAAATTGTTTTTTCCGGCATAATCGGTGCCGTTTCGCCTTTCCTTCGCAAAATTTGTACTTAGGAAGGTTTTGTGTCTGAGGGCGAGCACCTCAGACACAAGGGTACCCTTGTGCCGCTTTATTGCCTACATCATACCACCGTTTTACATTTTTTGCAATGCCATTTATCACAAAACTTTGTCGATTTTGTGTCGTTTTGACATAATTATAACTTTTTCATTGCTTTTGCACAATTAAAATTGCCAGCATTTATACATTTTTACCACCGCCGCTTGTATTTTGCGCCCGGTTATGCTATGGTAAACGCAGTAATTTGGAACATTTGTGTTCAACCGCTTCTGAGTCCGTTTTATCGGACACCCGATATGCGATACTCAAAGCATGAAAGGGAGGCATGGCATATGAAAAACGACGATTACGGCTTCTACGGCAAGGGACTTGACGGCTATGTGCACTACCGGCAGGGCATGCAGGAAGCGGCGCGCAATGCACCGAATGCGTCCGGCGGCCACCGGCCTGTCTCCGCAGAGCAGAAAACAACCGAGCCTGCACCGAAATCCGACGAATCCGGTCAGATCAGCAAGTGGATCCTGCAGCATCCGCTGCATACGGCGTGCATGATCAGCTGGTTTATTGCGCTGACCTGCGTGATTATTGAAAGCCTGGGTGAACCGTCCATCCAGTTTATGACGGCAACGGCGGTCATCTGCGTGGTTGCCCTGATTTTCCTCGGCATAGAGGTTATCAACTTTATCATCTGGTTTTTCAAAAACTGCTGAGCACCAAAAAACGAGCCGACAGCATGGCTTTCGGCTCGTTTTCTCTCTGTTGCTATACCTGCGGGAAACGCGTATCAGTATCCCTCCGACCGGTTAACGACATTTTTCAGCGGGTTTCCGGTCAAATACCGCTCCAGATTGTCCATGCAGATATGCCAGATCGTGTTCTGCACGTCCGCGCTGCCGCCGAAGCTCGGGCCTGCGATATGCGGCGTGAGCAGCACGTTCTCCATGTCCCACAGCGGACAGTCCGCCGGAAGCGGTTCGTTCTCGAATACATCGAGTGCGGCGCCGCCAAGGTGGCCGTCCTGCAGAGCCGACACCAGATCGTCCGTCCCCGCCAGACTGCCGCGTCCGACATTGACCAGCACCGCGCCTGCTTTCATCGCGTGCAGACGCTCCGCAGTCAGCAGACCCGCGGTCTCGCGCGTGTTCGGCAGACAGCCGATGACGATGTCCGCCCGCGGGAGCAGAGCATCTAACGCATCGAGTGTATGCGCTTCCTCGAAGTCTTCCGGTACGGTCGAAACCGCTGTGCGCTTCACGCCGAGCACAGCTGCGCCGAAGACTTTCAATCGGCGGGCCACATTCGCGCCGATGTCGCCCATGCCGAGTACAAGCGCGGTCTTGCCGGAAATCGTCTCCGCATGGTCGTATTTTTGCCAGATATGCGCCTGTTTGTTGCTCCAGTACCGTCCAAACGAGCGGTACAGCGCCACCAGACTGCCAATCGCGTACTCCGCGATGATCGTGCCGAACGCGCCGGATGCATTCGCCAGCACCACGCTCTGCGGCAGATTTTCCATGCGCGTGTACTTGTCCGCGCCCGCCCAGGTCAGCTGCAGCAGACGCAGGTTTTCGGTCTGCGCCAGCTGGGCTTCACTCGGTTCGCCGAAAATAACCGCAGCCGCGCGAAGCTGCTCTGCGGTCGGGTGTTCGCCGTTCTCCGCGAACGTGAACGCGCACCGCGTACCGAATCGGGTATTTAACGTCTCACGCATGGTCCAATCGCACTGTGCGAGCACCAAAACGGATGTTTTTTCGTTCTGCATTGTGTTTTCTCCGTTATCTGTCAGAATATTTACAATTATATAGTACGGATTTCCGGTTTTCAACAATGGGATAATAAAAAGCATCTGCATGAGCAGACACTTTTCAAATTATTTTTATAATTTCATTTCGCGGTTCTTTCTGCGCAGATAGGTCGCCAGCGCATACAGAACGGCGATATCCTCCTCGTCCAGACCTGTTAAATCCAGCGTCTGCGTTTTTGCAACACACAGCAGATAGTCTGTCGATACCTTGAAAATCTCGGATAATTCGATAATATACTGCGTACTCGGTACATTCAGGCCCAATTCCCACGCATTTACGCTCGACCGTGTGATGCCCAGCCGCTTTGCCAGCGCGGCCTGTGAGATGTTGTGGCTCTCCCGCAGCATTTTAATTCGTTCCCCTATAATCAGCATGCTATCACCTTATTATAGGGTATGCTAATCACGATGATATTACGATATCATTATGATATTTTTAATTGACATACATATTTCTTCCAGCTATACTAAAGAAGATAATAGGAGGACTGTACATGGTAATCTTACTAACGCTCTTGGTATGTCTGATCATAACTCTTATACTCTGGGGAATCTATGCTGCCCTTCGTTCCATGCTATCCAACAAGTGGCTTCATGACGAGGCACGACAGGATGTTGTACATCTGTTTAATCAAGACTTACCGAAATGGTTGGAAGCAGCTTATACCGCCTTAAACCAGCATTTGCAGACACAGCGCAGCAAATGTGACTGGAGCATAGAAATTACATGCCCCTCCCATGCTGTTATTGATCGATGCCATATCAATTTTTCCGGTTCGCAAGGTATTATTCTGGACAGTGCCAATCAGCAACTACTCTACTATAAAACAAAGGATTTGCCGGAATTACATGCCCTTCAATGCACAAATGCCCATCCGTTAGAAGCATTTGAGTGTTTTTCTCTTCCCTACTCCGATATTCTCCAGGCACAGCTTATTACTTCAAAACACGCCTATACGCAAATGAAAACGAAAGGCGGCATTTCTCAAGGCACCACCGAACAGCATGCCGCCGGGCAAACGGTCTATGACAAATTAGCAATCGTTATTCAAATCAAGAATCCCAATCATCCATATATAGAATTAGACTTTTCTAATCATACCGCAGTATCTGAACTGTGGAAAATCCTTCAGACCTCCGGCATATTAGGAAATATCTTTGAAACCGAGACTAAATTCAGCATTTCATATGCAGGCTGCGATACCGATATCAAGATTCGGAAGCGTTTCTCCGCTATTCCATCGCTTTCATTCGCTCTGACGTCGATCGGACCGGCACAGTTAAATATGTTAAATCAAACCCTGCTCCATCTGGAAGCGATTGCACAAGCTAATCCGTCCGATTCCGCACCTGTTTCATGATTTTCATAATAAAAAAGCGCCTGCTCATGCAGGCGCTTTTTCGATTCATTTACGCATCATTCGACAGATGGAACTTATCGAACGCATAGAACACAAGGCTCATGATCATGCCGACGATAGCGGCGAGGGTCATACCGGAGAGCGATACATCGCCCAGCGCCAGCGTCACGCCGGACAGGCCGGTAACAAAGATAACCGAGGTCAGGATCATGTTGCGGTTCTTGCTGTAATCCACATGATTATCAACCAGAATACGCAGACCGGAGGTGCCGATCATGCCGTACAACAGGAACGAGATACCGCCGATGACCGGGCCCGGAATGGTCTGGATAAGCGCCGCCAGCGGACCAACGAACGAACAGATGATACTCAGCACAGCCGCGCCGCCGATCACGCGCACGGAGTACACCTTGGTGATTGCCATAACGCCGATGTTTTCGCCGTAGGTAGTGGTCGGCACCGAGCCGATAAAGCCGGAGATCATGGTCGAGAAGTTATCCGCGAACAGCGAACGGTGCAGACCGGGATCTTTCAGCAGATCGCGACCGATGACCTTGCCGGTAACCAGCTGATGACCGATATGCTCGTTTGCGATAACCAGAAGGACCGGAAGAATGATAAGGATGGCGTTGATGTCAAACTTCGGGGTCTGGAAATTCGGAATGGAGATAAAGCTGGTGTGCAGCGCATCTACAATGGTCTGAGTCTCGATAACACCGGTGAGCACACCCGCGATGTAGCCGCAGATAATGGCGATCAAAATCGGAATAGTCGAAAAGAAGCCGCGGAACAGCACGCTGCCGAATACCGCAACAGCCAGCGTTACAAGGAAGGTGACAACCGTTCCGGTGGTGACGCTATCACCGACAATGCAGCCGGTAGAAGCCGCAGAGCCTGCCAGCTCCAAGCCGATCAGGGCAACAACCGGCCCCATGGCAGCAGGCGGCAGAACGACGTTGATCCAGTCTGTACCGCACTTATAGATAATGAATGCGAGCACACAGCCGCACGCACCTACGACAACAAAGCCGCCGAGCGCGTACTGATAACCCCAGTTCTGGATAACGATGGTCGCCGGAGCGATAAACGCGAACGACGAGCCGAGGTATGCGGGCGCCTTGCCCTTGGTGATGAGGATGAACAGCAGTGTGCCGATACCGTTCATGAACAGCACAATCGCCGGGTTCATATGGAAGATGAACGGCACGAGCACGGACGCGCCGAACATCGCAAACATATGCTGGATGGACAGCGGCACGAGCAGGCGCGGCGGCACCTTTTCCTCTACCTGAATGATTCTGTTGCTTTGCATCGTTTTTCATTCCCCCTAAAATATTTCTCTTTTTCCAAAACCCGTCAGCGGAACAGATTTTTGATCTGCTCCATCCGGGCACATGTCATATTATACCCCATTTCATAGCCCCATTCCAGCTTTTTCACGTCTTTTTCAAAGCTGTTCAGCGATTTTTCGGGCTGAAGGAGCACGGTGTCCTGCGGTTTGTTCTCCGCAAGTCGGTGACAGAAGCAGACTGTCTCGTTGTAGTGCTTGGCACGCTCAAGCAGCACCTTGGGCATCGCCGGATATTTGCGCTTCAGCCACTTTGCGGTCAGCTCTACGCCGCGCGTCAGCGTCTTGCGGTAGCTTTCCGGCTGCGTAAGCACAATCAGATTGCGCTCGTTGCCGTCGTGCAGGCTGCGCAGAATCGGGATCGGGTCGGCCAGACCGCCGTCGTAATACGTCTCGCCGTCCATCTGCACCGGTGGGAAGTAGATCGGGATGGCGCAGGTCGCTCGCAGCATCGTGCATGGACGGTCCATGCGCATGCCGTCGAGGTATTCGGCTTTGCCTGTCTTTGCATTGGTGACACCGACCAGATATTTTCCCTGATATTTATGAAATGTGTCCCAGTCAAACGGCACAAGCTGGTTCGGGATGGTATCGAACACGAAATCTGTGCCGAAAATGGAGTGGTCGTGCAGCAGGTTGCGCGCACCGAAATAGCGCTTGTCGCCACGATACTGCCGCAGTATGTTAATGTTGCGCTCACGCTGCCGTGAGAGATACGACGCCGCATAGGTGATGCCGGCGGACACGCCGATGACGTAATCGAACATGATGCCGTTGTCGAGCAGCGCGTCCATCACGCCGCAGGAGAATACCGGGCGGAAGGTTCCGCCTTCTAAGACTAAACCGGGCATAATTAACCTGCCTTTCTTACTATTTTTCTGAAATCGAGAGAGTTTTCGTGTTTTTCGGCACACGCTGTCTGGTGCAGTAAAAATCCACGCTATTTTACAAAAAGACAGACCAACAATCGAAATCATCGGTCTGTCTTTCTGACGCTCAGCGGAAAACCGCCGAGTAAAATGCTATTGAATTAGCCGATCATCTTTGCGGTGCTTACCTTGATGCCGGGGCCCATGGTAGAAGCAACAACGCAGGAACGAACGTACTGACCCTTTGCAGCAGCCGGCTTAGCCTTGATGATAGCACCCATCAGAGCGTCGAAGTTGTCCTGCAGCTTCTCAGCGCCGAAGGAAGCCTTGCCGATCGGGCAGTGGATGATGTTGGTCTTGTCGAGACGGTACTCGATCTTACCAGCCTTGGACTCCTGAACAGCCTTGGTAACGTCCATAGATACGGTACCAGCCTTCGGGTTCGGCATCAGGCCCTTAGGACCAAGCACGCGGCCCAGACGGCCTACAACGCCCATCATGTCCGGGGTAGCGATAACTACGTCGAACTCAAAGAAGTTCTCCTTCTGGATGCGCTCCATCAGGTCCTCTGCACCAACGATGTCTGCGCCTGCAGCCAGAGCCTCGTCAGCCTTTGCGCCCTTAGCGAATACAGCAACGCGAACCTGCTTGCCGGTGCCGTGGGGCAGAACGATAGCGCCGCGAACCTGCTGGTCAGCGTGACGGGAGTCAACGCCCAGCTTTACGTGCAGCTCGATGGTCTCATCGAACTTAGCCTTCGCGGTGGAAACAACGGTGGAAAGCGCTTCAGCCGGATCGTACTGCTTGGTGCGGTCGATCGTCTTTGCGCTGTCTACATACTTTTTACCTTTATGCACAATAAATCCTCCTTAAGTGGTTAAGCGGGAACTTGAATAACCCTCCCACTGTATGCGGCAGATAGCCGCAGCTTCGTACAACAAATAAAAACCGGAGATTACTCCTCGACGGTGATACCCATCGAACGGGCGGTACCCGCGATCATGCTCATAGCAGCTTCCAGGGAAGCAGCGTTCAGGTCGGGCATCTTGGTCTCTGCGATCTTCTGGCAGTCAGCCTTGGACAGCTTTGCAACCTTGGTCTTGTTCGGTACAGCAGAACCGGACTCGATGCCGCAAGCCTTCTTGATCAGAACCGGCGCCGGAGGCGTCTTGGTAACGAAGCTGAACGAACGGTCAGCATAAACCGTAATGATAACCGGAATAATCATGCCGGCATCGTTCTTGGTGCGCTCGTTGAATTCCTTGGTGAAAGCCATGATGTTTACACCGTGCTGGCCGAGAGCCGGACCTACCGGGGGAGCCGGGGTTGCCTTGCCTGCGGGAATCTGGAGCTTGATATAACCTACTACTTTCTGTGCCATGTTGAAAGGTTCCTCCTTCAAAAAATGTGGTGGCTGGCGAGTTCCTAATTGGCACGGAACTCTCCCACTTGCCGTAAATGCGGAAATCTATCTTCCGCTCATTGTCACTCGTCGAGAGTTTCAACCTGATCGAGCTCAAGCTCGACAGGGGTTTCGCGGCCGAACATGGAAACGGTTACGTTTACCTTGTTCTTATCCGGCTCAACCGACGATACAACGCCGATAAAGCCTGCCAGCGCGCCGTCGATAACGCGAACACTGTCGCCTGCGGCGTAGTTTACCTCGATCTCGCGCTTTTCCACGCCCATTGCGATGATCTCTTCCTCAGTCAGCGGAATCGGCTTGGAGCCGCCGGACTTGTCCTGACCCAGAAAACCGGTGCAGCCGCGCGTATTGCGGACCAGATACCAGGTTTCATCGGTCATGATCATCTTAACGAGCACGTAGCCCGGGTACAGCTTGCGCTCTACCTCGCGGCTTTTGCCGTCCTTTACCTCAACGACCTTCTCGGTCGGGATGTTGACGGCTTGGATCAGGTCATGCAGCTTGCGGTTTTCGACCGCTTTTTCGATCGAAGAGGCTACCTTGTTTTCGTAGCCGGAGTACGTATGAACAACGTACCATTTTGCAGCGTCTGACATTGTTGCCTCCTTTTAAGTTAGGCGGCGAAATGTTTAAGCAGCGTCTGGACACCAAGACCGAATACGATGTCAAGCACCCAGATGAAAATGCCGATGATGACTACGCAGGCGATAACGACCAGCGTATTATTCGTCGTCTGCTCACGGGTGGGCCAGACGATCTTACGGCATTCGCTCTTCAATTCGCGGAACCACTTGCCGATACGAGCAAAGAGACCGGGCTTTTTCGCTTTGGTTTCTTCAGCCATTAAGCTACTTCCTTTCCCTTACTTCGTTTCGCGGTGAAGCGTGTGCTTCCGGCAGAAACGGCAGTACTTGTTCATTTCCAGACGATCCGGATCATTCTTCTTGTTCTTCATTGTGTCATAGTTTCTCTGCTTGCACTCGGTGCAGGCCAGCGTGATCTTTACGCGCATAGATAACGGCACCTCCTTTTAATATCTCGCTTCGTTTCCGTATCCCTGTGACACGGCTTGAAGCTAATTGCCTCCCTCTGTCAGCGTTCCGACGTCAACTTTTCAGACACACGAAAAATAGGCGCAAAAAAAGAACCTGCATAGGTGTTTTTAGTATAGCATGTGAGGGATTTGCGGTCAAGCATTTTTTCTGAAAAAGTGCTGATTATTTTCGTTTTTTATGGTATACTCAGGGTAATCACACGGGCAGAAAACACCGATTTGAAAAACTGCCCAAGAAACAGGAGTATGACTATGCGTATTTTGGGCATTGATTACGGAGACGCCCGCACCGGCCTTTCGATCTCCGATCCTTCCGGCTTTCTGGCCGGCTCGCCGAGCGTGATCCACGAGTGGAATTACGCCAAGCTGGTGGACAAGCTGGCGGCATTCATTCAGGAAAACAAGATTGAGGAGATCGTCCTCGGCCACCCGAAGAACATGGACGGCACAGTTGGCCCTCGTGCCGAAAAGTGCGAGACTCTGGCGAAAGAGCTGGAGGAGCGCACCGGACTGCACGTTGTGCTGTGGGACGAGCGTCGCACGACGGTCGCCGCACACGAAATCCTGCACCGCAGCGGCAAAAAGGAAAAAAAGCACCGTCAGAACGTCGATGCAGTCGCGGCAACGCTTATCCTGCAGGGCTATCTGGATTTTAAGCGCCGCCAGTGATTTCCGGTATATCTATTTATATAGTATCCTTTTTCGGCACCTGTTTCCCGCAGGTGCCGTTTGCTTTTCCAATAACTTCTTTCGATAAGAAACATTTCTTGACGGTTTGGCTTTTTTCTGCTACAATAAGAAAAACTTCAATACTTTACCGTGTGCAAGTCCCGCTGCATGCGGTTTTTGTTTCTAAGGAGAATGATACATGTCTATTCTTTTCAGCCTGCTCACAAACCCGGTCACGATATCCGTACTGGTGCTCTGTGTTCTGTGCCTGACCGGTTTGAATGTGCTGCTGTCCATGCTCATCGCGTGCATCATCGGCGGCGTGGCCGGCGGTATCCCGCTGCTGAACGCGCCCGAGGGCACGCAGACCGTCATGCAGCTGCTGACCGGCGGCTTTGCCAGCAACGCCACGACTGCGCTGGCGTACATCCTGCTCGGCACGTTTGCCACCTGCATCGCCACGACCGGTCTGGCCGATATTCTGTCGAAAAAGCTGTCGCGCCTGCTCGGCGGACACAAACTGGCGCTCATTGGTGTGCTGACGCTCGTTGCCTGCCTGTCGCAGAACCTCATTCCGGTGCATATCGCATACATCCCGATTCTCGTGCCGCCGCTGCTCCGCATGATGAACCGTATGCGGCTTGACCGGCGTGCCGTTGCGTGTGCGCTGGCGTTCGGCCATAAAGCGCCGTATATCACCATTCCGTTTGGTTTCGGATTGATTTTTCAGCGCGTTATCGCGGATAATCTGAGTGAAAACGGTCTTTCTGTAACGGTCAAGGACGTTACCGCCGCCAACTGGAGCATTGGCGTTGCCATGCTGATCGGTCTGTTCATCGCCGTATTTGTCCTGTACCGCAAGCCGCGTGACTACCACGACATTGAAGCAGACACCTCCGCTGCCGAGGTAATTTCGGAAAAGCTCGAGTATCGCCATTATGTCATGCTTGCCGCCGCGATTGTTGTCGCAGTCGTGCAGGTTATCAGTCAGGATCTGGCGCTTTCCGCGCTGTGCGGCCTGATCATCATCATCGTGTTCCGCGCTATCAAATGGAGTGACATTGACGAGCAGATCGAGGGCGGTATCCGTCTGATGGGTCAGATTGCCATCATTATGCTGGTGGCAGGCGGCTACGCCTCGGTCATCAAGGCCACCGGCGGCATTGACGCGCTCGTAAACGCCGGTATTTCCGCTGTAGGCGGCAGCAAGGTTGTCGCTGCGATTGTCATTACGCTCATCGGCCTGCTGGTGACGATGGGCATCGGCACCTCGTTCGGTACTGTGCCCGTGCTCGCTGTGCTGTTCGTGCCGATGTGCAGCTCGCTTGGGTTCTCCACTCCGGCTACCATCCTGCTCATTTCGGCCGCCGCTGCCCTTGGCGATGCAGGTTCGCCCGCGTCCGATACTACGCTCGGCCCAACCTCCGGACTCAACGCCGACGGTCAGCACGACCATATCCGCGATACCTGTATCCCAACGTTTATCGCGTTTAATATTCCGATTATGATCTGCGCGATTTTGATGTCGCAGGTGCTGTAAAACAGCACCCCTGCAAACACCTCTGCAATAATAATTAAGGTTTAAGGCGCGACGATGAAAAACGCTCGAGATTACTCGAGCGTTTCAGTCTGTCGATAAAGTCAATCTATCGTTTTTACTTTTCGTGCGGCAGCACGCATAAAATAGAATTTGCACAGCAAATTCATAATTCCCGGGGGCATGGTCCAGACCGCCCTCTCTTGCCGCTATGCGGCAATTCACCTTGTGTACCTCGGGAATTATACAAGGGACGAAAAATCGTGCCCGTAGGGCGCGGCTTTTCGTCAAGATTCGATTGAAAGCGTGGTTTCAATCGAGAGGCTGCTCGAAAAACGGAGTTTTTCGGCAGCCTCAAACGCTCGAGATTACTCGAGCGTTTTTATTTTTATCCACAGCAATGTGGATAACTCAGTGGAAAGCTACTCCGTCTTTCCATCCAGAATTTCCGCAATATCGTCAACCAGCTGTTCCCAGTCATCCTCAGTGCCCTCGGTCTGCAGAAAGCCGGTGCCCATATCGTTGACAAAGGCGTGTCCGATGTCGATATAACTGTCGTAATCCGGCTCATGATAGCCGTATTCCGTGCCGAGCAGCACGATTTCGTCGCATTCATCGCCCTGCAGGTGCGCCATCGCTACATTGAGAAAGCCGTTTTCCGCCATGCTGTCATCATCGTCCGGCGCCGCCCATGCACGCTCCCAGTATTCGTCCTCATCCTCGTTGAACAGGCCGTCCTTGTAATAGTCCAGCTCACGCCGAATGCTCTGCTTGAGAAAATTTCGGTCCATGTTATTCGCTCCCCTTTTCTCTGTTCTGCGACTTTATTATAGCATGTGCAACTCGTTTTTCAAGTCGGTAAATTATCCACAAACTTGTGGACAAATTTGTGCGCAATTTCTTTTCATACACGCTCCGCTGTGCTATACTGCTGACAGAACCATCAGGCGAACCGAGGAACCCAGCATGAAAACATTAGGCATTGACATCGGCACCACAACAATCAGCGCGGCTGTGCTCGAGGACGAGCAGTTCCTCGCCAGCGAAACGCGGGCAAACGGTGCCTTTATTCCGTCTGCGCTGGCGTGCGCACGCGAGCAGGACGTGGAAAAGATCACGCAAACCGCACTTTCTGTTATCGAAACGCTGTTTGAACGCTATCCGGATATTCATTCCATCGGCGTGACTGGGCAAATGCACGGCATTCTGTATGTGGATGCGGACGGTAATGCCGTCAGTCCGCTGTACACCTGGCAGGACGCGCGCGGCAGCCTGCCGCACAGCAAAACCGAAAGCTGGGTGCAGTATCTCACGCGCGTGACCGGATACCTTGCCGCGGCAGGCTATGGTCTGGTAACGCACGCGTACAACCTTGCCGCCGGACTTGTGCCGCCCGCCGCCGTCACCTGCTGCACCATCGGTGACTACCTTGCCATGCGGCTGTGCGGATTGGCTGCGCCGCGCATGGATGCCAGCAACGCCGCAAGCATCGGCTTTTTCGACGCGGAACGCTGTGCTTTCGACCAAAACGCTCTGCAAAAAGCCGGTATCGACCCGAACTTTGTCCCGCAGCTTGCCGCCGAGCCGGTAATCGGGCACTTCCGGAATGCGGCTGTCTGTGCCGCCATCGGTGACAATCAAGCCAGCTTTCTGCGCTCGGTGCGCGACAAAACCGCTGAAATGCTCGTGAATGTCGGCACCGGCAGTCAGTTTTCCGTGTTTACGCCGCACTATCTGCAGGCAGACGGCTTGGAGACCCGTCCCATGCCGGGCGGCGGCTATCTTCTGACCGGTGCTTCGCTGTGCGGCGGACGCGCTTACGCGCTGCTCGAGCAGTTTTTCCGCTCCACCGCGTCCATGCTCGGCACGGAAGTGCACAGCTGCTACGACGCAATGACGCGTCTGCTAAATGAAAATCCGCGTCCGGATGATGTGCCTGCCGTCTGCACCCTGTTTGAAGGCACGCGCGCGGACAGCAGCCTGACCGGCAGTATTTCCGGTCTTACAACGCATAATTTCACGCCTTTACACCTGATTTACGGCGTGATGGACGGCATGGCCGACGAGCTGCACCGCATGTACACCGCATATCGGCAGGCCGGCGGTACGCCGAAAAGGCTGATTGGCTCGGGCAACGGTCTGCGGCAGAACCGGTATCTGCAGCAGCGCTTTGAGACAGCCTTCGGCTGTCCGCTCACGCTATCCGATGGCCGTGAGGAAGCTGCCGCAGGCGCGGCACAGTTCGCTGTGGAGCAGCAGATTTGACAGCAGCAAGATTATTGAACAAGTCGTATCATCAATATTTTGAATTTCGCGCGTTAGTGCGCATGAATAGCGTTTGCTTTGCAAATGCCAAAAAGTCAGGGCGTGTACCTGCAGGGTTCGGAAAGGATGGAACGCTATGCAAGCCTTCAAAAAAGTCGATATGGAAAGCTGGCCTCGCCGTGAGCACTACCGCTACTATACCGAGGCTCTCAAGGTTGAATTCAATATGACGGCGCCGGTGGATGTGCAAAACCTGCTCCGTTTCTGTCATGCACACGGCTATAAATTCTACGCAGCAGCGATTTACTGCGTCACCAAGGCGCTGGGCCGCATCGAGAACTTCCGCATGTTCAAAAACGCGGACAACGAACTCTGTGTCTGGGATAAAATCGTGCCGAATTTCACGTTCTTTCATCCGGATGACTGCACGTTTTCCGACTGTTGGACGGACTTTTCCGAGGATTTCCCCACGTTTTACAACGCCATTACCGCAGATATGGAGACCTATAAGGATGTCAAGGGCATCAAGACCAAGCCGAATCAGCCTGCGAATTTCTACTGCGTATCCTGTACGCCGTGGACGACGTTTACCGGCTGCGGCAGCCGCGTCGCGGACGGACAGCCTGCATACTTCCCCATCGTTGTCATGGGCAGATACGAAAAATGCGGCGAAAAGGTCAATATGCCGGTCAATATCACCATTGCACATGCGGTGGCAGATGGATACCACGCCGGTTTGTTCTTCCGGTATCTGCAGGAGGAACTGGATGCTCTGCACTGAATGTACAAAAATCCACGCTTTTCTTTGTGAAAAGTGTGGATTTTCTCATTCATCCTGTCCAAATATTGCCCCATCCAACATCAGCACATCCTCCATCGGAATCACCGTGCCGTCTGTCAGGGTCAGCCGCCGCGTGAACTCATCCGCCTTTTTGACCACACCGGAAACTGTGCGGTATGCACCGCCGGATTTGCGTTCATCCGGCACAAAATAGGTGATCTCCACCTCGGGTTCTGCATCGAGCACGGAAAGCAGCAGCCGATACCGCTCGTTAAGTGCGGTCAGCATGGTCTCGTCCAGCTCGATTTTGCGGTCGGTCAGCCGCGCTGTCTCACGGATAACACCGGCATACCCGGTCAGCGCCGCAAACGGCGAAAACTGCGCCGCACGGTCGCTCATGGGCATCTGCGGACGGGTCGGGGAGACATGATGCGGCAGATTCATAATCCCGGCGTATTTTCGATTGTCGATTGCGGACATGCTTCACCTGCTTTCTTCTACTGCGTTTCGTCCAGAAAAATCCACAGCAACTCATGTGCGTCTGCGGAACTCCGGTCGGCCTTGGTGATTTTGAGATGTACCCGGCTGCCGTCCCGTATCTGATAGGTCATCTCCAGCGAACCATGCGCCGCAATCTGCTCCTCTATATAGCTGTAATCCAGCAGCTTTGCAAATTCGTCATAATACTCCGGATGAACCAGTTCGCGGCAGTACTCACGCACGGAAGACATAAACGCATGATGATTATTCTCCAGCATGGTCTTAAAATACGGCGGAACATAAATATACCGACAGGTATCCTGCTTGGCATTGACCATGTACACTCCCCTGTAAAGCGGCGCGATGGCCTGCAGAAAACGGGTAACATCCTGCTTTTTGATGAGCAGCTGCTCCAGCTTGTCATCTATGATGCGCATTTGACGGATACCGCCGTTATTGCGGTAAAACTCCATCTTATCATGCCGCATGGCCGTTTCAGCCCGATTGACCGTCTCGTTCAGCGTCTGCCTGTCCGTGCTCTCAGACACGCCGACCGAGACCTCATAACCCATCTCACGGATTGTGTGACGGAACGCCGCAAGGCTTTCTGCAAGCTCCTCCGGCTGACGCGCCGGACACAGCAGGACAAACTCATCACCGCCGATGCGGTATGCGCAGTCGTCCGGGAAATACTTCCGAATCCCGTCCGCAATCGAGCGCAGCATATGGTCGCCGGCCTCATGTCCCAAGTGGTTGTTGATCTCATGTAGGCCGACGGCATCCATGTAAATGCAGGTCAGCCGCGCATAATTCGCCAGCTGAAAGACCTTGAGATCGTGCTCGTACTTGCAGCGCGTGTACAGATGGGTCAGCACATCATGATTATAGTAGTCCTCGGAATGGTCGGCTGTGTGGTGTGACAGCTGCAGCTCCTTCTCACCGAGCACGATGGACTGACCGTTCTCACCGTTCTTGAGTGAAAGCGTGATTTCCATATTTTCATCCAGAATCATATCATCCGGATATCGTTTTTCCAAATATTCCGCTACCAGACGCAGGACATTTCCGGCGTGATAGCCTTTTTCGCAGATAATTTTCATTAGCTTCTCCGTATGCAGCTGCCTTGCGGCTTCGCAATCCTTCCAGAAAAGATATATTTCCCATATTATTGTGAATATATTATATTTCCTTTGATTGCCATATACAAGGGTGACTGCCTGAAATGTCGAATTTTCGACATAGAACGTCAGTGGAGAGGCAGAATCAGGCAATTCATTTACATTGCCTTAGCATGTTTTTCCGATTATGCGTTATGCCCGCCGATTTTTCCGTTTCGCTCGATGGCAGTTGCACCTTCCTCAAGGTTCATGCCCTTGAGCAGCGCGTTTTTGCCGTATTTGCTCTTGATGGCAAGCGCCGCCTGCTGCAGCTTTCGTTCCCGCTCGAGTGCGGCCTGCTCTGCCCTCCGGCGCTCCTGCTCGGCACCATAGTCGGTAAACAGGTCAAGCTGCTCACACCGAGCCGGCTGGGGCGCGTCAGATTCCGGAAGGATGTGATCTGCCACCAGATACATGCGCCGGATGAGCAGATTCGGGTCGATAATACGGTCGAACAGCGTGGTCGCTGCGTCCATGAGCTTTCGCGTAGACGAGGTCAGTTCTCCGAGACTCTGCGTGCCGTGTGCAGATTTTGGAAGCGTGCGCCCGTAGCGATCGGTCTCGGTCTTGCCGTGGTAGTTAATCCGCCGTGCCGGATCGTTCAGGTTATCAATATCATACCCGACGGTCAGCACAAGCCGGTCGGTGACCAGGCCCTTGCTCACCAGATCAAGTACCAGCTGATCCGCCATTTCGCGGACAACCAGACGTGCCTTGTCCGCTGTATACGGACACGCGAGCACCTGCCCGGTGCTGATGCTGTTGGTGCTCGGCTTGTAGGCTTTGATATCTGCGACCGTGCACGGCTCCCATCCCCACGCATGGTCGATGAGCAGCTCCGCGTTTTTGCCGAACAGCTTATACAGCAGATCCTCGTTTTTCTCCGAGCACAGCGCGATATCGCCCATAGTGCACATGCCGTACTGCTCGAGCTTTTTTGCGGTGCCGCGTCCCACGCGCCAGAAATCGGTAAGCGGCTGATGTGACCACAGTTCATGCCGGAATCTGCGCTCGTCCAGCTCGGCGATACGCACGCCGTCGCGGTCGGCGGGAACGTGCTTAGCAACAATATCCATCGCCACCTTGCAAAGAAACAGGTTGGTGCCGATGCCTGCTGTGGCCGTGATGCCGGTGGTGTTCAGCACATCGAGAATGATTTTCCGCGCCAGCTCACGCGCGGTCAGGCCGTAGGTCTGAAGATAGCCGGTCACGTCCATGAACACCTCGTCGATCGAGTACACAACCATGTCCTCCGGTGCGACATATTTCATGTAAATGGCATAAATCCGGCTGCTGTACGCCATATAATGCGCCATATGCGGCGGTGCGATGATGAAATTCATCGCAAGAGACGGGTTTTCCCGCAGTTCCGCAGCAGAGTAAGACGCGCCGGTGAATGTGTGCCCGGGCGCACGGCGCTGCCGCTCGGCGTTGACCTGCTTGACGCGCTGACGTACCTCAAACAGCCGTCCGCGGCCGGAAATGCCGTAGCTTTTCAGCGACGGCGTGACTGCCAGACAGATGGTCTTGTCCGTGCGGGTCTCGTCCGCGACAACAAGGTGCGTGTCGAGCGGATCCAGCCTGCGCTCCCGGCACTCCACGGAGGCATAGAAGGATTTCAGGTCGATGGCAAGGTAGGTGTGGGATCGCATGGTTATGCCTCCTATCAGCGTGTCAGTCAATCAGATAACGATTTTGTATCAGATATTGGATATTCGGGTTATCCATAGATAATTTTCCGGTAACACAGTTCAAATAAGCAAGTAATATCTGTAAATGTGTTCTATATAAGGTTACGGATAGATAATTATCGTTTAGGGCAATACCGCATAATTGAACAAGAGCGATTTGCGAATAAATTTTGCGTACTTTTGTAAAATACATTATAATTTTACCCTTTTCAAGAGAACACCGTCAAGAAAAACCGTCCTCTCTTCCCAGTATTCCGCAATCCTATGGATAAATTATGGTCTTCAGTGATTTATTGTGCTATACTATCCACAGAACATCCCCAAAAGGAGGAACTTTATTATGGTACAAGTGAATGCGCTCGGTGACACATGTCCGATTCCGGTCATCAAAACGCTGCACGCGCTGCAGGATTTGAAGGGTGCGGGCACGGTTCAGACGCTGGTAGATAATGAAATTGCGGTGCAGAATCTGACCCGCCTTGCGGAGAGCAAGGGCTGCTCGATCACAACCGAAAAACGCTCGGACAAGGAGTTCTGCGTGACGATCACGACCGAAAACACCGTCGGCAAGGCAGAAGCCGATGAGCAGATTGCCTGCACCGTACCGGCGGCGCAGAAAAAGACGGTCGTTGTCATTTCCGCCGACCACATGGGCGAGGGCGACGAGGAGCTGGGCCGCATTCTCATCAAGGGCTTTATTTTTGCGCTCACCCAGCAGGAGCACCTGCCGAGCACGATTCTGTTCTACAACGGTGGCGCACGCCTGACCTGCGAAGACTCGGCATCGCTCGAGGATCTGAAAAACCTGGCATCGCTCGGTGTGGAGATTCTGACCTGCGGTACCTGTCTCAACCACTATGGCCTGACCGACAAGCTGGCAGTTGGTGACGTGACCAACATGTATGTCATCACAGAGAAGCAGATGCAGGCCGACCTCATTCTGCGCCCGTGATGCGGCGCAAACGGCCGTTTGCGGTCATCGCGTTTGCGTCCACCGAGCAGGCGCTCGCGGCAGAAGCCATGTTCACGCAGCGCGGTCTGCCCGGACGCATGATCCCGATTCCCTCTCAGGTGAGCGCAGGCTGCGGACTGGCATGGAAGGCCGAAACAAGCGAGGAACAGGTGCTCCTCGACACTCTGCGTGAAACCGGCATCGGATTCGAGACACATGCTCTCGTCGAACTGTTCGACTGACGGAGGAAATCATGATTTATCTGGATAACGCAGCGACCACGCTGCACAAGCCGCCTGAAGTCGCAGAGGCGGTCAAAAACGCCATTCTTACCGCAGGAAATGCATCGCGCGGCGCACACGGCGTGTCGCTTTCCGCGTCGCGCATGGTGTTCGAGACGCGGAGCAGGCTGGCGAAGCTGTTCGGCTGTCTGCGTGCGGACCATGTTGTATTCACCGCGAACTCCACCGAGGCGCTGAATATTGCACTCTACGGTCTGTTTTCGTCCGGCGATCACGTCATTTCGACCGATCTGGAGCACAATTCCGTGCTCCGTCCGCTGTATGATCTGCAGACGCGCGGCGTATCGGTGGATTTTGTATCAGCGGACCGTCAGGGCAATATCCGCTATGAGGATATGGAAACGCTCTTTCGCCCGGAAACCAAGGCCGTTGTCTGCACGCATGCATCCAATCTGACCGGAAACCTGCTCGATATCGCCAAAATCGGTGCAAGGGCGCACGCACACGGTGCCCTTCTGGTTGTCGATGCATCGCAGACGGCAGGTGCGGTACCGATCGACATGCAGCGCATGAACATTGACGTGCTCTGCTTCACCGGCCACAAGGGCCTGATGGGTCCGCAGGGAACCGGCGGTCTGTGCATCCGGCCGGATGTGGAGATTCAGCCGCTGCTCCGCGGCGGTACCGGCATTCACTCCTACGACCGCGAGCAGCCGCAGGCGTATCCCGCACGGCTCGAAGCGGGCACGCTCAATACGCACGGCATCGCCGGACTGCATGCCGCGCTGAAATTTATCGAAAAACAGACCGTGCAGGCCATCGGAGCACACGAACGCGCACTCATGCGGCGGTTTTACGACGGTGTGAAGGACATTGACGGCGTGACCGTCTACGGCAATTTCTCCCGGCCGGAACGCGCAGCTGTCGTGGCACTTAACATCCGCGATTATGACTCCGCCGAGGTCGCGGACGCGCTGTTTGCCGATTATGACATCGCCACACGCGCCGGTGCACACTGTGCGCCGCGCATGCACGAGGCGCTCGGCACCGTGCAGCAGGGCGCGGTTCGCTTCAGCTTTTCGTATTTTAACACGGAAACTGAGGTCGATACCGCAATTGCCGCCGTGCGGGAGCTGGCGGAGTAATCCTGCATTTTCCCCAAAGGAGCCTTACCTATGAGCAACCAGCTTGCCGTGCTGTTCCCCGGCATCGGCTACCATATCGACAAACCGCTGCTGTATTACAGCGCCAAACTTGCACGCGCACGCGGCTGTTACCTGCTCGCAGTGCAGTATCCTGCTCTGCCGACCGGTTTGAGAGGCCATGCCGAAAAAATCGAACAGGCTGTGCAGACCGCGCTTTCTGCCGCAGAGGAACAGCTTACCGCCATCGACTGGACCGCTTACGACCGCGTTTTCTTCCTCTCGAAGAGCATCGGCACTGCGATTGCAGCACGCTACGCCGTCCGGCAGGGCATTCATCCGCGGCAGGTGTACTACACGCCGATTGAGCAAGCCCTGCCCTATCTCGACCCGACCGGCATTGCCTTTCACGGCACCGCCGATCCGTGGGCGGACACCGAGATGATCACGAACGGCTGCCGGAAGATCGGCATTCCGCTCTATCTGACCGAAAACGCCAACCACTCAATGGAAACCGGCGATACCTTGCACGATATTTTTATTCTGCACGATATTATGGATGAAACCGCACACTGGATGGATTCTACGACGTAACTGCCGTTTTCCGTTTACTTTTTCCGCCCTCTATGATAAAATAGACTATCATAATGAGGAAGTATGTCTATGAGAAAAAATGTACTCGAATATTTGGAATCCTCTGCCCGAATGCACGCGGACAAGCCTGCGTTCTGCGATGAGAACCGCGTGTTCACCTTCGGCGAGCTGCTGAAGGCCGCACAGGGTCTGGGCACGCACCTTGCCGGAACCGTCGATACGCTGCACAAGCCGGTCGCGGTTTTGATCGGCCGCACGGCCGAAAGCGTTGCCGCGATGCAAGGTGTGCTGTATGCGGGCGGCTGCTACGTTCCGATCGACGACCACATGCCGGAAGCGCGTATCCGCCGTATTTTCGAGCAGGTTCATCCCGCCGCTATCGTCTACGCTGAGGGCAACCGCAGGCAGGCTGAGCCGCTTGCCGACTGTGCCCCGCTCATCTCGATGGACGAGGGCTTTGCAGTACCGGCTGACGCAGACCTGCTGCAGTCCATCCGTGAGAACGTGCTGGATATCGACCCGGTTTATCTGCTGTTCACCTCGGGTTCGACCGGTGCGCCGAAGGGAATCGTCATTCCGCACCGTGCGGTCATCGACTTCACCGACTGGATGAGCGAGTTCTGCGGCTACACTGAAAACGATGTTTTCGGCAATCAGGCACCGTTTTACTTTGATCTTTCGTGCAAGGATCTGTACCAGACCCTTTCGCTCGGTGCAACCTGCCATATTTTCTCGAAAAAGCTGTTCACCTTCCCGATGCTGCTGCTCAAGGAGATGGAGCGTGTCGGCGTGACCGCCATCAACTGGGCGACCAGCGCGTTTCACTTCGTGGCAAGCTCGGGTGCGCTGAGCAAATGTGCACCGCCCACGCTGTGCAAAGCCGCTCTCGGCGGTGAAGCGCTGCAGGCGCGCTATGTGAACGCGTGGAAGGCCGCGATTCCGGGGCTCGAGGTTGTCAATATGTACGGACCGACCGAGACCACCGTGGACTGCGCCGCATTCCACCTCACCCGCGACTACCGCGACGATGAAGCCATTCCAATCGGCAAAGCCTGCCGCAACATGCAGATTGTGCTGCTCGACAAGGACGGCAAGCCTGTTCCGGACGGCGAGGCCGGCGAGATCTGCGTGCGCGGCAGCGGACTGGCCAGCGGCTATTTCGGCAACTGGGAAAAGACGAACGAATGCTTCATCCAGAACCCGACAAACCCGTATTTCCGCGATATTCTGTACCGCACGGGCGATATCGCCGTCAAGAAGGACGACGGTCTGCTGTATTTCCTGTCGCGGCAGGACGGCCAGATCAAGCACATGGGCTACCGCATCGAGCTTGGCGAGATCGAGACCGCGCTGCACAGCGTGGACGGCATCGCCGCCGCAGCCTGCCTGTTTGACCGCAGCCGCGACCGCATCCTCTGCATCTACGAGGGCGAGCCGGATGCCGCGGCACTCGCGCGTGCCATGCGCAGACTGGTACCCAAGTATATGCTGCCCAACATCTATGAAAAGCTGGACGCACTGCCGATGAATGCCAACGGCAAGATCGACCGCGTCAAGCTGAAGGAGCAATTTATCCATGCGGAAGATTGAGAATTTCGCACAGATTTCCGATCTGCTGAACGCACAGCTCAAGCGCGGTGTCCTCACCAACAACTTTCTGCGCGGTGAGGACTACACGCGCGAAATCGAAAACGGACTGTACATCCACGAGGCAGACGGCGCTCTGCTACTGTTCCGCGAACGCGGCAACCACCTTGTGATGACGTTCTACCTGCATCCGGGCGCGGTGCTCTCCCTGCCGGAGACGGACAGGCCGGTTGTGACCGAGCTGTCCTGCCGCGCGAAAGACGCGGAGGTCATGGCTAATGCCGCCGAGCAGTTCTGTGCCCTCGGTTTTCGTCAGGTGCTGCGCCGCACGCGGCGCACCCGCAAACCGGAAGCATTTCCGATGGAAACAACCGCAGTTCCTGCAAAACCGGAGGATTTCGAGGATGTTTCCCACTTTTTAAGTGAGCACTTCTCCGCTCTCACCGGCTGTCTGCCGACTGCGGACGATCTACGTGAAAACCTCGCAACCGGCCACACCGTTATCACCCGGGACGAACAGGGCGTTTCCGGCGTGCTGCATTTTGCGGTTTCCCGCGTCTCTACCGAAATCCGGCATCTTGCCGTGCGTGCGGACTGCCGCGGACGCGGACTGGCAGGCGAACTGCTCACCGCCTACCTGAGTGTGACAGACGGCGTAAAAAGTCAGGTATGGGCGCGGACCGGCAATGCTCCGGCCGAGCATTTTTACGAACAACACGGCTACCGGCCCGACGGATGGACTTCCGCCGTGCTGCAATATAATTAAAGGAGAAATCGACCATGAGAGAAAAAATTATCGAAATTCTGAATGAGATCTGCCCGGGCAACGACTTTGAGAACGAAACTGCCATCATCGACGACGGCATCATCGATTCCCTCGACATCGTAGCCGTTATTTCCGAGCTGATGGAGGAGTTTGACGTTCAGCTGGGTGTCAACGACCTGACGCCGGAGAACTTCAACTCGGTTGACGCCATCGTTGAACTGATCGAGAACGCGCAGGACTAATGGCTTTTACTTCCGCTTCATTTATCGTACTTACCATTGCGAGCGTGCTGCTCTACTACATCGTGCCGAAAAAGGCACAGTGGTGCATCCTGCTGCTGGCGAGTGCGGCGTTTTACATGGCCGGCTCGGTCAAGGCGTTTGCGTGGGTGGTTCTGGTAGCCGGAATGACCTGGGTAACCGGACTTATTCTCGGACGCTATAACGCCATCAAGCCTGCCGACAAGGCGCAAAAGGCCCAAATACAGCACAAAAAGAAGCAGATCGCGATAATTTGCGCGGTCTGCTGTTTTGGCTTGCTCTACGCGATGAAATACTGGAATTTTACGCTCGAGCTGCTGCCGTCCACGCTCGGCAATCGCATTCCCCGATGGGATTTTGTCGTGCCGCTCGGTCTGTCGTTTTTCATTTTCCAGTCCATGAGCTACGTTATTGACGTGTACCGCGGCAAATATGCGCCCGAGCGCAATCCGCTGCGCTACGGTCTGTTCGTATCGTTCTTCCCGCAGATGGTGCAGGGACCGATCAGCCGTTTCGATCAGCTGGCGCCGCAGCTTACCGCAGAGCGCAAGCTGTGCTGGGATGACCTGCAGATCGGCATTCAGCTGGCGCTCTGGGGTTACTTCAAAAAAATCGTCATCGCCGACCGCGCGGCTGTTCTGGTAAACAACGTCATCATGGAGAACTGTCCCTACGGCGGTGCTGTCATTGCGCTCGGTATTCTGTTTTACTGCATTCAGCTGTACTGCGATTTTTCCGGCGGCATCGACATCACACGCGGCGTCGCGCGTATGTTCGGCATTGATATGACGCTCAACTTCCGCCGACCGCTGTTTTCCACCTCGCTCACCGACTACTGGCGCCGCTGGCACATCACACTCGGTGCGTGGATGCGCGACTATGTGTTCTATCCTCTGGCGTTTTCCAAGCCGTTCGGCAAGCTCGGCAAGTGGGCGCGCAAGCATTTCAAGGGCATGATGGGCAAGATCTGTGCCACCTCGACCGCTACGTTTATCGTGTATTTGATCATCGGCATCTGGCACGGCGCCAACTTCCGCTACATTGCATTCGGCCTGTGGAACGGTATCCTCATTACCGCTTCCCTGCTGATGGAGCGCCGCTTCCTTTCGTGGAAGGAAAAGCTGCACATCAACGACAAATCGACCGGCTGGCGTATTTTTATGACCGTCCGCACGTTCGGACTGGTGTTTATCGGCCGTTATTTCACCCGCGCACCGCGTCTCAAGACTGTATTCACGCTGCTCGGAACGACCGTGCTGCACCCGCATTTCAGTGAGTTTACGTCGGTTGTGCCGACGCTTGGACTGGGTATTTCCGACTTTATCATCATTTTTGTCGGCATTCTCATCGTCCACGGCGTGGAGTTCTTTGAGGAACGCGGCACGGATGTGCAGGCGTGGCTCAATGAGCGCCCGGCGCTCATGCAGCTGACCGTGCTGACCGTTTCGCTCGTGGTCCTGCTGCTGTTCGGCATTTTCCGTGCCGGATACATCTCGTCCGAGTTCATCTACAAGCAATTTTAAGGAGGCAGAGCATGAACGCAAAAAAATGGGTGCTTTCTCTGCCCGTTATCGTGCTGATCCTGGCCGCACTGCTGGCCGGATTCAACTACGTCACCGACCCGTTCGGCGCGTTCGGCGACCGGTTTATGCAGTGGTTTTCGTATGACGAGACCAACAACCCGCGTGCGGCGAAAATCTCCTATCTCGAGCAGCACCATGACGAGTACGACTCGTATTTCCTCGGCTGCTCGTCCACCAGCTCGCTGCCGACCGAATCGTTTAACGAGATGCTGAACGCGAAGTTCTACAACCTCATCATGTACGGTGCGGATATGAAGGACTGCGAAAAGATCGCAAACTACCTGATCGACAACTACACAGTCAAAAATCTGGTGCTGAATGTGTATCTGGACAACGGCCTGACCTACGATGATGAGTCCAACAAGCTGACCCACAGTCTGCACTACAAGACCGACCCGGATATGTCCGCGCTGTCGTATTACTCGCGGTTTCTCCTCGCGGACCCGCGGTATGGCTATCAGAAGCTGGTGAACAAGAAGAAAGACACGCTCATGCCGCAGTCGTTCGATGTATTCGACGAGCAGACCGGCGCATATGACAAGCGCGTGCGTGATGTGGAACCGATCGGTTCGACCGCGGATTATCTGAACGCCTATCCGGTATTCACCAATTATCCCAACCACGAACCGCTGCACCTGTACAAGACCGAAGCCTGCATGCAGTCGGTGGCTGCAATCCGCAAGGTTTGCGAGGAAAACGGCGTTAATCTGATTGTGCTGACCGCTCCGGTGTACACCGACTATTACAAGAACTTTTACGACGAGGATATCACGAATTTCTACGAATCTCTTGCCAAAGTGACCGATTACTGGGATTTTTCGTCCTCGTCTGTCAGCAGTGAACCGCGCTTCTTCTACGACAGCACGCACTTCCGCAACAACATTGGCGAGATGATGGCAACCCGCATTGCCGAGAAGGAATATCCCGACTTTACGCCTGCCATCACCGCGATTCCGTCGGATTTCGGCACTTATGTAACGGCTGACACGCCGCATGACTATTTCACGCAGCGTCCTGCACCGCGCACGGACAACGATACCGCCGTTAAGGTTCCGGTGCTGACGTGGCACCAGCTGACCGAGGATGTGAGCGGCTCAGCTACCATTTCGCCCGAAGCCTTCCGCCGGCAGATCGCAGCGCTCCATGACGCCGGTTACAACACCGTTTCGCTCGAGCAGCTGCGCGATTACGTCTACAACGGTACGCCGCTGCCCGAGAAACCCATCGTTCTCACGTTTGACGATGGCTATCTGAGCAACTACGCGGACGCATTCCCTGTTCTCAAGGAATACAACATGAAGGCGACCATTTTCGCCATCGGCGTTTCCATCGGCAAGAATACCTACAAGGATACCGACCACGCCATGACACCGCACTTCGGCGCGGCTGAAATGCAGGAAATGGTGGATTCCGGCCTGATTTCCATCCAGAGTCACACCTATGACATGCATCAGTGGCCGCCGTTCGAGGACGGAAACGACCGTGTTCGGGAAACACTCGCGCAGCTGCCCGACGAAAGCGATGAGGACTACGAAGCCGCTGTCAAGGCTGATATCCAGCAGAGCCAGCAGGCCATCGAGCCGATCACCGGCGAAAAGGTCAACGCGCTGTCCTATCCGGAAGGTGCGTACGGCACACTGACGATGGATGCGCTGCGCAGCCAGGGCATCGAGCTGACGTTCACCACCCAGCCGGGCGTGAATGCGGTCGTACAGGGTTTGCCGCAGACGCTGTACAGCATGCACCGCATTACCATGACGGAAGACACCAACATGGATGAATTTCTGGCGGAACTCGCAAAATAATATCTATGATATAGAAAACGCAGACTGAGAATATTCTCAGTCTGCGTTTTTTGTGAATGGAATTTTCCATTTTATAAACCGTAGCCGCGCATTGCACCATACATTTCCGGTCTCCGGTCGCGGTAGACACCCCACGAACGGCGCATCTCACGGATTTCATCCAAATCGAACGTATGCGTCAGCACGCCTGCGTTTTCGCGGTCAGCCTGCTCAACAAGCGCGCCGGTCTCATCCGCGATAAAGGACGAGCCGTAGAACGTCAGCGAGGACGACTGGTGCTGGTTATCCTCAGTCGGCTTTACGGTCTCGGTACCGATGCGGTTTGCAGCGATCAGCGGCATAATATTCGCTGCCGCGTGACCCTGCATGCAGCGCCGCCAGTGCGGCATGGAATCGCAGTCGAGAATCGGCTCGGAGCCGATAGCCGTCGGGTAGAACAGCAGTTCAGCGCCCTGCAGCGCCATGCAGCGCGCGGACTCCGGGAACCACTGGTCCCAGCAGATACCGACGCCGATTTTCGCATAAGCCGTATCCCAGACCTTGAATCCGGTATTTCCGGGCGTAAAATAGAACTTTTCCTGATAAAAATGGTCATCCGGAATGTGGGTCTTGCGGTACTGACCCATGATCGTGCCGTCCGCGTCAATGACAGCCACCGTGTTGAACGTGGTCTCGCCGACCCGCTCGTAGTAGCTGACCGGAATGACGACCTTGAAATCACGGGCAATGGTCTGCATCTCGCGGACCGCCGGATTTTCCTCGAGTGTTGTCGCTAAATGATAGTTCTCGTAGCTTTTTTCCTGGCAGAAATACCAGTTTTCAAACAGTTCGGGCAGCAGAATGATCTGCGCACCCTGAGATGCCGCTTCGCGGACCTTTTCACAGGCTTCTTCCAGACCGTAGGTCATCTGAATCGCAGCAACGGTTACTTTATTGGACATAAAAGATTCTCTCCTTTATAGCGGCAACACCACACAATTAAAGCTGCGGTGCTTTGCGGAAATTTTGTGCTCTGCTGTCGTTGCGATTTCACGGTAATACACAAGTATTACCGCAAAACCGCGCCTAAGCAGAACGCAAAATTTGCTCGCAAATCACTCTTGTTCAATTATGCGGTATTGCCTTATCTTCTCTTGCGCGTGGGCGGTTTTTTGCCCTTGCCAGGCTTGCCGCCGCGCCCCTTGCCGCTGTGACGGCGGCGCTCCGCACGATTGCCTCTCGGAGCACGGTCGGTGTCCTCACGGCGCGGACGATCCAGCTTTTCCGAAACCGGAAGCGAGCCGTCTGCCGGTGCAAAGTCGATCTGACCGGTGGTGTCGCTTGCGGCAAGCAGCTTGACACGCATCGGCGTGCCGATTGTAAACCGCTTGCCGGTGTGGCGGCCGACCATCGCCATGTGCTCCTCGTCGTACTGGTAGAAGTCGCCGGTCATCAGCTCGGCTCGAATCAGACCCTCACAGCCGTTTTCCAGCGCAACGAACACGCCGAACGACTGTACGCCGGAAACCTCCGCGTCAAATTCCTCACCGATAAACTGCTGCATGTAGGACGCGATATACAGCTTGTCGATGTCGCGTTCGCAGTTGTCGGCAGCCTGTTCGCGGTTTGTGGACTGGTCTGCGGCTTCCTCGCACATTGTTTCGTCTGCCGCGGTAAATTCTTCACCGAGCAGCGCCTTCTGCAGCATGCGGTGTGCCACCAGATCGGGATAACGGCGGATTGGCGAGGTAAAGTGCAGATAAAACTTCGCCTTCAGACCGTAATGGCCAATGCACTCGTCCGCGTAGCGGGCACGCGCCAGCGAGCGCAGCAGAAGCGTCGGCAGCACGCGCTGCTTCGGGTCGTTCTTTGCGCCGCGCAGCACGGTCTGGAACTGCGCCGTATCCTCCGGCTTGGACGGGTCGATGCGGTAGCCGAACGGACGCGCAAACGACGCAAACACGCGCAGCTTGTCCGGATCGGGATTCTCGTGCACACGGTAGACGGTCGGCAGCTCGCGCTTGCACATATACTCGGCAACTGCTTCGTTGGCCTGCAGCATGAATTCCTCGATCAGCTTTTCACTCTCGCCGCGCTCACGGAACCGGATTTCAACCGGCTTGCCGTTCTCGTCCACGCGGATTTCCGCCTCCGGAATGTCCAGCTCGAGTGCGCCGCGCTCAATGCGGCGCTTGTACAGCGCGTGCGCCAGATTGTTCATCGTCTCGGCAGTCTCGACCAGAAAGGCGTATTCCTCGCGCAGCCCCTTGTCCCCCGCGAGGACTTTGTTGACCTTGTTGTAGGTCATGCGGGCCTTGGAGCAGATGACCGACTTGGCAAATTTCGCACCATACCGGCGGCCGTCCTTATCGACCTCCATCAGCGCGGAGAACGCCAGACGGTCCACCTTCGGGTTGAGCGAGCAGATGCCGTTGGACAGCGCGAACGGCAGCATCGGCACAACGTGTCCCGGGAAATAAACCGACGTGCCGCGGCGGAACGCCTCGGCGTCAAGCGGTGAATCCGGCGTGACGTAATGGCTCACGTCCGCGATGTGTACGCCGAGCAGATAGTGTCCGTTTTCCATCTTTTCGAGCGAAACCGCGTCGTCAAAGTCCTTCGCGTCATCGCCGTCGATGGTAAAGATCAGCTTGTCGCGCAGATCGAGCCGCTTGCCGGCGGTGCCCATATCGACCTCCTGCGGAATGGCGAGCGCCTGCTCGAGCACCTCGTTCGGGAATACATCATACACGCCGTTTTCGTGCAGAACAGCCGCGATAGCGGCCTCCATCGTGCCGCTTTCGCCCAAATCCGCGCGGACAACGCCCTGCGGCATAAACTGCTCATCGCCGTAGTGCGAGATTGAAACAGCCACGCAGTCACCGACGGCGGCTTCGCCGAGGTCATGCTTGTCCACCGCGATCTCCGGATACTTTTTCGAGGTCGGCTGCACGAAAAATGCCTTGCCGCGCTGCACGAGTTCGCCGGTCAGCTCCTTGCCGGCGCGTCCCAGCACGCGGATAACGGTTGCTTCCTTGCGGCCGCGGTTGTTCTTGCGCTCACTCACCTTGACGAGCACGCGGTCGCCGTGCCACGCACCGCCGGACGCATTCGGCGGGATGAACAGATCATCCGGCTTGGCTTCGCCCTCCGGATAATCCGGCGCGACAAACGCGAATGCCCGCTCGGTAGCCAGATAGGTTCCGGCCGCACAGCCGTAGTGCGCGGAGACCGCAAAGCGGTTTTTCTTATTTTTCATCACCCTGCCGTCCGCAATGAGCGCGTCCAGCGCGTTTTTGAGATTGTTTTTGCCTGCATTCGGCAGCTCGCGCCGGATGTCCTCAATGCGGCATGGGTGCACCAGAATTTCCAACAGTCTGGATTCCAATTCGGTGTCTGCTTCTTTATTTTTCATATTCGCCCCTCCTATCTTCGGCTTCTGGCGAAAATTATCCATTGTAAAAATAAGCTGTCATACTTCATCATTATTATACCATTCTCCCATCTTATTGAAAAGCGAAATCGGGGTAAACCCGTAACCAGCCGCAAATTTGTACAGAATGTGACGAACGGCATGAATTGACGCGGACAACGCATCATGATACTATATAGTATATGAATATCAGAGCAAAACGGAGGGAATTTGCATGAAAGCACTCATCACGGGTGCGTCCTCTGGACTGGGACGCGAAATGGCGCGCCTGCTGGCGGCACGCGGCTACGAGCTGATCCTGTGCGCCCGCAGAGAGGAACGCCTGCGCGAACTGGCGGCAGAGCTGCCGGTACCGTGCCGCGTCATCGCGGCGGACGTGTCGGACGAGCAGGAATGCCGCCTGCTGTACGAGGCGGTACAGAGCGAGGAACTGGAGGTCGTGATCAACAACGCGGGTTTTGGCCTGTTCGGCGAGTTTGTCACCGCCGATCTGGATGAAGAACTGCGCATGATCGACACCAACGTGCGTGCCGTACACATTCTCACCAAGCTGGCTGTGCGGGATTTTGTGCAGCGCGGACGCGGCTACATTCTCAACGTGTCGTCCTCGGCGGGATTTTTGCCGGGACCGCTGATGGCGACCTATTACGCCACCAAAAACTATGTTCTGCGCCTGACAGAAGCCTTGCGCGAGGAGCTGCGCCGCGCCGGCTCTCCGGTGCGTGTGTGCGCCCTCTGTCCGGGACCGGTGGACACCGAGTTCAACAAGGTCGCAGGCGTGCGGTTTTCGCTCTCCGGTCTGTCGGCAGAGCGTGTGGCGCGCGAAGCTGTTGACGGCCTGTTTGCAGGCAAGGCAGTTGTCGTTCCGGGTGCAGCCATGAAGGCCATGACACTGGCGCGGCATTTCGCGCCGGACAGTATTCTTGCCCGTATCACCTATCATTTTCAGCATAAGAAGGGCGCAAAATGACTGCAAAAGAGATAAAAAGAACGCTGCAAAGCGAATTTGTGCGTACACTGCGCAAGCCGTTCGTGGACGCGGTAAAAGCATATGGACTGGTAAAACCGAGCGATAAGGTTGCGGTGTGCATCTCCGGCGGCAAGGATTCTATGCTGCTGGCACTGCTGCTGCAGGATTTGCAGCACACAGTGGATTTTGATCTCGTGTTCCTTGCAATGGACCCGGGCTATGCGCCGGAGGGCCGCAGGCACCTCGAGGAAAACGCAAAACGACTGGACATCCCGCTCGAAATTTTCGACACCGACGTACTGCGCGTGGCAGGGGTACACTCTGCCGAGCACCCCTGCTTTCTGTGCGCAAAAATGCGGCGCGGCTATCTGTACACCGAAGCACGCAAGCGCGGCTGCAATAAAATCGCGCTTGGTCATCACTACGATGATGCCATCGGCACCGTGCTGATGGGACTGATCTACGGCGGTCAGGTGCAGGCCATGCTGCCGCGCGTCAAGGCCAAGAATTACGAGGGCATGGAGCTGATCCGTCCGCTGTATTTCACGCGCGAGCAGAGTGTCATTGACTGGGCGGAATATTGCGGTCTGACCTTTCTGCCGTGCGACTGTCCGGCAAAAAAGCTGGAAAGCGACACCAAACGCGCGGAAATCAAGCAGCTGATCGCGTCTCTCGCGGCAAACAACCCGCAGATCGAAGCGAATATCTTCAACGCGGTCAAGAACGTCGATACCGCCAAGCTGCTCGGCTGGCGCGATGCGAACGGTAAACATAATTTTCTGGATCAATTTGAGTGATTCGAGGAACTATCATGAACATAAAGAGAGCAAAAAACGAAATCAAAAACGCGCTCAAGGCGTATCTCACGACCGATGAATTCGGCGCGTATCGCATTCCGCCGATTCGGCAGCGGCCAATCCTGCTGATGGGACCTCCGGGCATCGGCAAAACGCAGATTATGCAGCAGATTGCCGAGGAGACCGGCGTCGGCCTTGTCTCCTACACGCTGACGCACCACACGCGCCAGTCCGCGCTCGGTCTGCCGTTCATCGACAAGGTGATGCTCGGCGGCGAGGAACGCACCGTCACCGCCTACACAATGAGCGAGATTATCGCTTCGGTGTACCGCGAAATGGAACGCACGGGCGTCAAAGAGGGCATTCTGTTCCTCGATGAGATTAACTGCATTTCCGAGACACTCACACCGATGATGCTGCAGTTTCTGCAGTGCAAGACCTTTGGCAACCAGCAGCTGCCTGCCGGATGGGTGGTCGTAGCGGCCGGAAATCCGCCGGAATACAACAAATCCGTGCGGGAATTTGACGTGGTAACACTCGACCGCGTCAAAAAAATCGACATCGAAGAGGATTTCGGCGTGTGGAAGGAGTACGCGTACCGACGCGGCATCCACGGCGCGATTCTGTCCTATCTCGAGATCCGGCGCGAGCATTTTTACCGCGTAGAGGCCACCGCCGACGGACTGCAGTTTGTCACCGCACGCGGCTGGGAGGATTTGTCCGAGCTGATGCAGGTGTACGAGTCGCTGGGTATTCCGGTTGATCGTCAGGTTGTGGAGCAGTATCTGCAGCTGCCGCAGGTGGCAAGCGATTTTGCGAATTATCTGCAGCTTTATGACAAATACAAGCAGGTTTACCGCGTGGATGAGCTGCTTTCCGGCACCTGGGAGCCGGTTCGCGCTTCCGAACTGCGGGACGCGCCGTTTGACGAAAAACTGGGCGTGCTCGGTCTGCTGCTGAGCCGGCTGGCAGACGATGCCCGTAACGCGTACCGTCTGGATGCGCTGACCGATGCGCTTCATGCCGACCTGCTCGCCATCCGAGAAGGCGAAAAAGCCATCGCTTCCCTGCCGGATGAAAAACGTGCCGCGCTTGCAGACAAGCGAAACGGCGGCTCGTCCGACAAGGACGCACTCTATGTCGCCTCCCGTGAGGTGGAACGTCTGGATGCCTACCGGCAAGCGCTCACACTCGAAAAAGTACCCGATGAGCAGCAGTTTGACCGTCTGAAGGCGCTTTTCTCCGCCGATGTGGACGCACGCGCGGCCGCCGCAGACAAGACCGACACCGAACTTGCGAACGCCTTTGCCTTCCTCGATGCCGCCATTCCGGACTCGCAGGAGCTGGTGCTGTTCGCTACCGAACTGACCGCGAACTGGTTTACCTCGTGGTTTATCCAGAACTTCGGGTGCGATGCGTATTTCGCGCATAATAAGCGCCTGCTGTTCGATGATACGCAGAAACAGCTTCTGCAGGATATTGAATCCGCAAGAAACGAAGAATCATGAACAATTTATCCGGAAACCCGGTTGCGCATTAGGCTGCAGCCGGGTTTCCGGCGTATGTAGAGGGTATTTCATCTGCGGTTTTCCACCGTCAAGAACGGGTTTGACCTCTCTATGGTTGCCATCAGCGCTGGATTGTGCCTGTTCCTCCACTGCCCGTTTTACGGCATCGGTGTCAGCACAGTGCTCTCCGTACTGCTGCTCGGACGGGTCATCAAGCTTTTTGAGCTGCTCCCGCTGTCCGGCGCATAAAAACGCCGCCTGCACACATCATTCCTTGATGTAGCGCAGACGGCGCAGAAACTCTTCGTTATCGGTTTTTTCGCAGATGGCGTCAATGCCGGAGGAGATGATCCAGACCGCCATGCCGCGCCGCGCGCACAGCACCAGCATATCAATAATCATCTTGTGATGCGCCGATTCCTGTCCCGCGAACGGGAAAAAGCAGATCAGCAGCTTGGGATTGAGCAGATACCACCGATAATACGAAAACCGCAGACGATCGGGCAGTGACCATGCGCTGATCGGACGCAGCAGCATTTCGCGCGGGAACCAGCGAGTCGCCTCCTCCAGAATACTGGAGACGAGCTTTTTGCGGATCAGCCGCTTGTCTGCCTTAGGAATCAGACAGGTGCACAGATTGTCGAGCGCGGTCATGTTGTCAAACAGCACGCCGCCCGGCCGGTCGGGCCGCTCAATCTGGATGCCGATCTCGGTGCCGATGATACGGTTCAGCTCGCTGTGGTCGTAAATTCTGCCGTCCAGCCGGAAAATGCCGTTCTGCCAGCCCTGATTCCCCAGAAAGCAGTCGTGCAGACGGCGTCCGGTGCTGTAATTCTCATCGTGCAGAAAGGCGATCTCGCCAGCGCATACCTCGAAGGACAGCGGCGGCAGTGGCGGCAGGGACAGCTCAAATACGGAAAGCACCGTCTTGCCCTTTGCGGGCGCTGTGCGCTCCATCCATGCCGGACGGCTGGCACGCTCCCAACCGAGCAGCTCAAACAGGCGCGGGCCGTATTCCTCGGGATACAGCCGGAAAAAGGTGCGGCGCTCCTTAATCACATCAATGCGGCCGGCATAACGGAACATGAACATCTCATCCATATCGAAAAGGAGCACCGCCATGCCATGCCCGAGCAGAAGCTGTACGCACTGCATCAGCCGGTCCTGATCCTGCCGGCGCAGTGCCTCTGTCAGCCGATCGAGGACGAGCAGCCGGCAGCCGGTGAACCATGCGCGGAACACCGAAAGCCGGTAATAATCCAGCACCGAAAGGTCGGCAAGGCGCGTCTCCCACGAATGCTCCAGCCCAAGCTGCCGCAGCATATCGGTCGCGGCAAGCGATTTCAGCCGTGCCGCACTGCGGTTCTTCTGCCGGTATGAGGTCGTTCTGCCAAGCGCCAGCACAAAATCGCGCATGGTCAGCTCCCTGCCCGCAAAGCGGGATTTGTCCACCAGCATGGTGTTCTGCCGGATCCAGTGCTCGATCACTGCGGCGCCTGTCTTGCTGCCGCAGCAGAAGGCGCGTCCGTCCGTCAGTGCAAGGCGTCCCTTGAAAAGATCCAGATATGCAGTACCGGAGGTCAAATACTCATCCACATATACGCCGATGCACTCGCCGCAGGAAACCGAGATATCAAACCGGTATTCGCCGGTATCGCTGCGGAATACACCATGCTCAATGCGTATCAGTTCTTCCTTCATGTCACTCCTCCTGCAGCAGCAGCGGCAGTGTAACGCAGCATTCGGTACCGATTCCCTTCGCGCTGAATATCCGCAGACCGTAATTTTCTCCGAACATCAGCCGTATACGGCTGTTGACATTGCGCAGCGCAATGCCGCCGCGTTTGCGGCTGACGGCGTTCGCGCTGCCATGGGCAAACTCCTCGTTCAGCTGCTCCACCTGCTCCTCGGAAATACCGATTCCGTCGTCCTTGACGCGCAGGAACAGCGTATTTTCGCTGTTTTCCACCGAAATATGTACGGTTCCCTGCCCTATCTTGCTCTCCAGGCCATGCACGACGGCGTTTTCCACCAGCGGCTGCAGGATCAGCTTGGGCATACGCGCCTCGAGCAGGTCCTCGTTTTCCATTTCCAGTTCCATATCCAGCTTGTCACCGAAGCGGCAGCGCTGGATGGTGAAATAGTTCTCGGCGTTGTCCAGCTCGTCCGAAAAGGTGACATATTCCTGCACATTGGAGATGGTGTAGCGAAAAAAAGTCGCCAGTGCCTCGGTCGTCTCCGCGATGTCCTCGCAATCCGCCAAGAGCGCATCCGAACGGATCGCCTCAAGCGCATTGTACAGAAAATGCGGATTGATCTGGTTTTGCAGCGCCAGATACTCCGCCTGCTTCTGCCGCAGGCGGGTGATCTCCTCGCCGTGCAGACGATCCTCGATCTCGTGGAAAAAGGCAAAAATATCGCGGCAGCGGCTCCAATCCTCGTGCAGCACCGCATCCAGATTGCCGTCCCGCCGATAACGGCGCAGCGCCCGGCGCAGCTTCCATTGTGTTTTCAGCCACATGCCCTTCACCTACCTGTACAGCTTTTTATAGTCCGACGGACTGATTCCGGTGGTTTTCTTGAACAGGCGGGAGAAATATTTCAGGTCACGATAGCCAACCTGTTCGGCAACGTCCTGCACCGAGCATTCATCGCCGCACAGCAATTCCTTCGCCTTATTCATGCGCAGCTCGGTCAGATAATCCATGAAATTCTGTCCGGTCTCCTTTTTGAACATGGCGGAAAAGTAGGTCGCGTTGAAGCCGACCGCATTGCTGACGTCCTCGAGCCGCAGAGATTCCTGATAATGCTGCTGGATAAAGTGCTTTGCGTCCGTAATGGGACGTGCTTCGCGCTGAGAGCGCTCCCGGCGCAGGCGGTTCAGCTCACCGCTGACGCCGTCCTGCAGCAGCCGAAGCAGCTCCTGTGCGTTGGTACACTGCCACAGTCCGTCCTCCATGCGCTGATAGAACTGCTCATCGGCGCTGCCGTCCTGCTGCAAGCCGTAGCGCACCGCAGTTAGTATCTGCCGAAACCAGTCCTCCAGCATTTGTCCCCAGAGCGGCTGCATAGACATAACTGCGCGGTAGCTGTCCTCCAGCTCCTCGGCGTACTGCTCGGTGTTCAGACATGCGGCAGCCTCCTGAAAGCGACGCTTCTGCGCGCCGTCCAGCGTATAATGCAGGGAAAAATCCGGTGTTTCGGCTTCGGCGTCCCGCCAGTTCGGTGTGTGGCACAAACCGTCGATGCACAGCCAAATCGCCTCCTTCAGCGAAACGGACAGCTTTTCTGTGGTGCTCTGCCGACTGCCAAGGCAGACGGCGGCGCGAATGCCCCAGAACAGGTCGCGCTGCTTTTCGATCTCCTTGCGTATCTTGGTGAAGCACCGCTTGACCTCGACCGGCTGATACTCCGGCGTATACACGGCCGCCACGATACCCTCGCGGCGTGCCGATGCCACAAAGCCGCAGTCCATCTGTCCCAGCTCCTGCCGGACGATCTCGAGCGCGTGCTTCTGCATGGCACGGAAGCCGTCCTGATTTTCTGCCGCAGACGGAATATTCGGCTTGATAACAGCCGCAAAGTAGCTGCCGCCTTCGGGCAGACCGCGCTCCAGATCAAACGAGCGCACGGTGCTCGAGGTGCGTACACCGCCGCGCACCTCAGTCATCAGGGTGTCGATGATGCGCTCCTGCTCGCGCTCGCTGCTCTTTTTCAAGCGGTACTCTATCGCTGCTTCCTCGCCCATCTTCTCCTTGAGGCTGATCAGCAAATCGACCATTTCCTCCTGCTTGAGCGGCTTAAGCAGATAGCCTTCTACGCCGTATTTGAGCGCATTCTGCGCATATTCAAACTGGCGGTAGCCGCTGACGATGATAAAATGCAGTCCCGGCTGAATCTGCTTTGCCTGCCGAATGAGGTCAATGCCGTCGCAGCCGGGCATGCGGATATCGGTCACCAGCAAGTGCGGCTTCTTTTCGCGCACTTGATCGAGTGCGCTTATACCGTCGCTCGCCATGCCGACAATCTCAAAGCCAAGACCTTCCCAGTCAATCAGCTTGCGCATCAGCAGCAGGACCTTTTTTTCATCATCTGCCAGTACGACCCTTAACATACATATTCCCCTTTGAAGGTAATTTTAGGAAAACAGATTTTGCTTGTTGATAGGAAAAAGGGAAAACGTAACCGTTTTCCCTTTTTCTTATTCATAATAACACTGTTTGCAAGGATTTGCAAAGTATTTTCAAGAAATTACTCGTAATCCTTAACGTTGCTGGAGTCGATCCAGGTGTTGTCGGTTACGATCTCGGTGGTGTCGAGGGTTTCACCCTTGAGCAGCTTAACAGCAGCCTCGATGCCGTTTGCAGCCATAGCGCCGCCGTTCTGAGAAACGGTACCGGTGATGCGGCCGTCCTGAATAGCCTCAAAGCCGTCCGGCGTGCCGTCAACGCCTGTGATAACGATGCCGGAGTTTGCACCTGCTGCGTTGCCGGCGCCTACTGCCATACCGTCGTTCTCACAAACGATAGCATCCAGATCGTAAGCGGACAGCCAGCTCTCAACAGTGGACTGTGCGCTTGCGGTATCCCACTGGCAATCAGCCGGAGCAACGACCTGCTTGATCTCGGGGTAGTTCTTCAGAATGTTCTCATAGCCTTCCATGCGCTGCAGACCGCCTGCATCGCCGGACGGGCCGGTCAGGATAGCGATGTTGCCCTTGCCGTTGAGGAGCTTTGCAACCTGCTCCATCTCGGTTTCGCCGGCCTTTACGTTGTTGCCGTAGGAAACAGCGGAGATACCATTGTTCTGCCAGTCGGTGCAGGCAGAGATGATGTTGATCATAACAACGCCGGCATCAGCTGCGGACTTTGCAGCGTCAGCAAGACCGTCCGGATCAACAGGCTCGAACAGGATGGCATCATAGCCCTCGGATACGCACTGCTCAATCTGGCTGATCTGGGTAGCGGCGTCCTGATCGGCACTCAGAATGGTCAGGTCAACGCCCAGCTCGTCAGCCTTGGCCTCAGCAGCCTCGGATACGGCAATCTGGAATGCGTTGGTCTGGTGCTGCTGGATGAGGGCGATCTTGTAGGAATCGCTGCCGGAATCAGCACCGGAATCGGTGCCTGCATCAGAACCGGTGGAAGTACCACCGCAGGCAGCCAGACTCAGAGTCATGGCACCGGTAAGCAGCATAGCGAGAAGTCTCTTTTTCATTTTCTTTTTCCTCCTTAGAGAAGTTGTGGTTATGATAGGAGGAGAGAGGAGCGTTCGCACGCTCCTGCGGTCCTCACAGTCAACAATGGAAATCAGTTTTTCTTGGTCTTGCCCTTTACGTCGATCAGAACGGCTACCACGATGATAACGCCCTTGACGATCTTCTGCCAGTGGGACGATACGCCCATAATATCCAGACCGTTTGCGATAACGGTGATCAGCAGACAGCCGATGACAACGCCCCACGGCTTGCCTACGCCGCCGGTCATGGATACACCGCCGACTACGCACGCGGTGATGGCGTCCATCTCGTAGCTCTCGGCTGCGGTCGGCTGACCGATGGTAACGCGGGAGGTCATCAGGAAGCCGCACAGACCAGCCAGCAGGCCGGCAATGGCGAACGTGGAGATGCGGATCGCGGTGGTGTTGATGCCCGAAACGCGGGCTGCCTGCAGATTGCCGCCGCAGGCGTAAACACGTCGTCCGTAAACCGTTTTAGATAAAACAAATGCACAGATGATGATAACGATTACAAGAAAGATGGACAGCATCGGAATGCCTGCGATAGAAGATGCAGCGACAGCCTTGTAGCCCTTGCTGATGCCGGTGATCGGCTTGCCGTTGGAGGTCAGCAGCGCCAGACCACGCACAGCCGTCATCGAGCCGAGTGTCATAATAAACGGGGGCAAATCGCCGATGGCAACGCCGATACCGTTTACCATGCCGACTGCCAGACCGGCCAGCATCGCAACGACCAGCGGCACGATCAGCGGCAGGTCGCCCTTGCCGAGCAGCGCTGCCAGAATGCCGGTGAATGCTACGGTAGAGCCGACCGACATATCAAATCCGCCCGCAATAATGACGAACATCATGCCGAACGCCAGAATGCCGTTGATGGAAGCCTGCTTGAGGATGTTGACGAGGTTGTTCGGGCTGATGAAGCTGGGCTTCAGAATGGTCAGCGCAACGACCAGTACGATAAAGATCAGGAAGATGAAGTATTCACTGATCAGTCCTTTAAGATTTTTCTGTTTCATGTTATTCCCCTTCCTTTATACTTCAAGCGCGGATGCCAGCGTCATGATGCGTTCCTGCGAGAACTCGTTGCGCTTCACCTCGCCGGAGAGATTGCCTTCGCACATTACCATGATGCGGTCGCAGACGCCCATCAGTTCGGGGATCTCGGACGAAATCATGATAACCGCCTTGCCCTGCTGTACCAGCTTGCCGATCAGCAGATAAATATCGCGCTTGGCGCCGACGTCAATGCCTCGGGTCGGCTCATCGAGAATGATGACGTCCGGATCGTTCAGCAGCCACTTGGCGATAACAATCTTCTGCTGGTTGCCGCCGGACAGGTTGCCCGCGATCTGGTCGCCGGAAGGAGTTTTGATATTCAGCTTTTTGATGTACTCCATGGAAGCGGCGCGTGCCTTGCTCTTGTTATAAAGGCCATGGCTGAGCAGCTTCTTGATCGCTACCATGGCGATATTGTCGTTTACCGAACCGCTGAGGTTCAAACCGGTGACCTTACGGTCCTCGGTGATGAGCGCTACGCCCTCCTTGATGATATCCTTCGGAGAGTGGACCTTGATCTTTTTGCCCTTGACAAAAATCTCACCCTGCGACAGCTCGTGCATACCGAAGATGCCTTCCACCAGTTCGCTTCGACCTGCGCCTACCAGGCCGCCGATGCCGAGAATCTCGCCGCGGCGAACCGAAAGGCTGACACCCTTTACCTTGTTGTCGGCGCGAACGATGTTCTTTGCCTCAAAGATCACATCGCCGATCTCCGCATCCAGTTTTGGGAATACATCGGTGATTTCGCGGCCGACCATCATCTTGATGAGCTGGGACTCGTCCAAATCCTTAGTATCGCCCGAGCCGATGTACTGACCATCGCGGTAAACGCTGACGCGGTCACAGATGGAGAAGATCTCGTCCATGCGGTGCGAAATGTAGATAATCGCAACGCCCTTTGCCGTCAGGCTGCGGATATGCTCGAACAGCAGCTCGACCTCACGGTCGGTGATAGCGGCGGTCGGCTCGTCCATGACAATGACCTTGGCGTTGATGGAAATTGCCTTGATGATCTCGATCAGTTGGCACTGTGCAACGGTGAGGTTGCGCAGCTTTTCCTTCGGGGAAACGTGCAGACCGCACTCCTTGATGAGCTTTTCCGCTTCTGCGATCTCTGCCTTTGCATCGACCAGACCGTTTTTGCGGAGCTCGCGTCCGACGAAGATATTTTCATACACGGACATATCCAGAATCGGGTTCAGCTCCTGATGGATCATGGCAACACCATGGTCCATGGCTTCCTTCGGGTTAGAAACGTGATACGGCTGACCGTTGAAGATGATCTCGCCGCCCTCGTCCTTGGTGTAAATGCCCATCAGAATTTTCATCAGGGTGGATTTACCGGCACCGTTCTCGCCCATCAGCGCGTGAACCTCGCCCGGCTTCACTTGAAGCTGCACATGATCAAGCGCCTTTACGCCCGGGAAAGACTTGCTGATATCTTTCATTTCCAGTACATACTCCATGCTGTTCTTCCCTCCTCATGTGTCATTTCTTTGTGATGATTTTATCAAAGTCGCCGAAATTAGAAAACACACAATCTTCACATTAGGGGTGATAATTTTTAGTTTTTTTACAAATACGGCACTTTGCTTAAAACACTGCATTTCAAATTGTGCAGATTGACAATATCTTTTGTGTGCACCGATTCAAATACACGCAGAGCAGCCGGTCCCTGCACAGTGCATTTCCTGTGCAGAGACCTTGGGAAACACCGCACAATTAAAGCGCTCTTGTTCAATTATAGTGAAGATTTCCATCGGAGTGAGAAACCTCTCGTCTGAGCAGAGCTTATACATCACGGCAGTGTGGAAAGCCGCTATGCGGATAACCTGTTTTCACCGTTTCGATGCAGAAACAGTGAACCCAACGGCGAAGCCGAAAACAAAATGAAAAGATGAGGTACCGCTTATGCGCAGCAGAGATACAGAAAAGACGATAAGAGAGCTTCAGCAGTTCATGCGCGAGCATGAGGACGAAATCACTGATGAGGACAGCATACATCGTCTGGCGATGGTCTTTATGCCGCAGCACAACAGCCGGTTGCAGCCGAAACAGACCGAGCCGGAAGACGCATCCGATTATCTGGAGCTGGCGGAGGCGGCGAGTTCTGGCGAGCTATAGAAACCAGACCGTACATGCGGGTCTGCTATACCTATTTTCAAACATTGATCGAGTGCGGCATGATGCGCTGCGCAATCAACGAGGGAGAACGCCTGCTGAAGCTGTCCGAGGGTGATAGCCTCGGCGTTCGTTATCAGCTGATGCACCTGTACGCCTATACCGAGGACGAAATGCACGCGCTGGCGCTGCACAAAAAGTACGGCGGATATGAGGAAACGCAGATACTGCTTCCGCTGGCCATTCTGTACTACAAGCAGAACCAGTTCGACAAGGCGAAAGACTATTTGAACCGCCTTGCTAAAGTAAACCGAGACACAAAGAAGTTCATGCGTCTGGAGGCGAAGCACGATGGGTACAGCCTGCGTATGGAACAGGGAATGTACGGCTATCGGCCGGGCACCATTGAAGAACTGGTAGACGCGTATTTGAACTCGACCTATCTGTTCAATGCAACGCCGTATTTCAGCCAGTGGGCATATCAATATCTGCGCACGCAGACTGCCTCGAAGAAGAAAAAGCCGAAAAACGAGGAGTAAGTCCGAGAGCCGCAGCGAATAACGAAGATGACAAGAACCCGATACGGTGTAAAGCACGGTATCGGGTTCTTGTTCTGTTTCATAAATAGGACATGGGGCTACGTCCAAGCAGGTGTTTTCCTCGCTATTCTTCTTCATCCGCACGTTCCGGCAGGATGAGCACCACGCGGAATATGCTTTCCTGCGGCTCGAACTCCACCGTTCCGCCAAGACGGCGAGTCAGCTCGCGCACCGAGGCGGTTCCGATTCCGCTGCCCGTATGCTTGCGCGAAAGGAACGCACTGCCGCGCCGGTTCACCTCGCCGTCATAGCTGTTTTCGAGCACCACATACAGCCGCCGAAACTGCTGCTTCATGTGCAGGCAGATGGACTTTTCCGTGCTTTCGGGCAGTCTCCAGCACGCCTCCAGCGCATTTTCCAGCAGATTCCCCAGTATGGTGCAGAACTGCACGCTGAACGCAGCAGTATCCTCGGACAGCTCGGCGCGAATCGACACCCGAATTCCTGTGCGCCGCGCAGAGCTGACATAATAGTACAGCATCGCATCCACCGCCGGATCGTGGCAGTAGCTTTCCGGTCGGGTCGCTTCGGACAGCGCAGTAATGCGGCTGATATACGCGAGCTGCGCCTCCGGATCGCCCGCCATACCCGCAATCGTGCGCAGATGCTGTCGGAAATCGTGCCGCTGGCGGCGGCTTTCCTCAATCTTCTCCGAAATCTGCGCAAAATGCGCCTTCTGCATGGCAAGCTGCCGCGCCATCTGCCGCTGCTCCTCCGTAAAGGTCAGGCTGCGTCGGTAGCCCTGTGCGATATCCTGCCAGAACACCGCGCCCAGCACGCACACCAGCAGCAGGCAGCCCCATTCATAAAACCATTTGCCGAGAATCGGCTCGTAGGCAGGCAGCAGGCAGTCCCACAAAAACAGCGTGCCGTAGAAAATATCCGCGCAGAACAGCGCTCCGGCGTGCCATTCCCGTCGGCGCGCCGCATAGAGGGCCGAGCCGAGCAGATAGACTGTCACCGCCAGCCGAAACAGCACCGTCAGATTGGAAAATGCGCGGATACTCCATTCGGACAGGTGCGCGGCACACGCACCGCACAGCAGCGCCGCACCACATATGCCGGCGCAGACCAGAACCGCCGCCTTGCGCACGGCATTCGGCAGCGCACAAATACGTCCATGCAGCAGAACGATTAGCAGCGTGGTCAGGTAGCCGCTGACCAGCTCGATGGTGTACCAAGGCTGCACCGGCAGCGCCTTCAGCGCATGAACGACCGGACCGGACAGCAGCACTGCCGCGCTCAGACTCAGCAGCAGAAACAGCCGTGAATTGGGCGGGCACCGCATGGAGCCGAGACACAGCCACAGCGCAAAGGACGCAAACAGCAGCATAAGTGTCAGCATAGCGGCGGAGATGCACACGCGCACCGCACGCTGGGTATTCACGCCCAGCGCTGTACCGAACGCCGGCGGATAGGTCATACCGCTGTATATCCAGCTTTCATCTCGCACCGCCAGCAGCAGGCGCACCGTGCCGCTGCCCTTAAAGCTGACCGCACGGTTTTGCAGCCGCGAGCGGTACTGCTCGGCGTTCGTCTCGCCCGCGGAGAGCACCAGCTCGTCATCAATATAAAACCGGTAAGCGGAAAAGATCTCGGGCAGCTCGATCAAATACCGCCGCGGCGTTTCGGGCAGCAGCAGCGTCAGCATATAGGTGCCGCAGCCATGCGGCGTCCGTTCCGTGCTGCCGAAAGCAAAATTGCTGTATGCGCCAATCTGCACGGAACGAACGGTGCTTTTATCGCGGTTTTCGCAGGTTTTCGGGGAAAGCAGCACATCGGGATAGAAATTCCAGCCGTTCCACAGGCTGCGCACCGGATACGCCGCCAAATCGTCCTCAGAAACGAACAGCGTTCCGGCGATTGCCTGCGGCGCAGACTGCGTATATTTGTTGTCATAGTGGTACAACAGCAGGCAGAACGCAGATGCCGCCGTAAATACCAGCAAAGCCGTCAGCAAACGGCGAAAGAACCGGCTCACAGGTGTTTCCTCCACCACATCAGACCGAAAACTGCCGCCAGCACGGCCGCGCCTGCAGCCGCAAACGGCAGCTTCTGTTCCGGTTCGGCAGGTACTTCTGCCTCATCGGTCGTCAGCGTCATACCGTCCGGCAGGTTGATCTTCTCTCCGTTCAGCCGCAGTTCCACCTGTGCTCTGCCCTCTGCCGATCGAGTGAGCGTAACCGCAAGAGTATCCGCATCGGTCAGCTCCAGCGCCCGCAGCGTATCGACCGGAAGCGAAAAGGCAATACCGTTTTTATTCAGCGTCAACGGCTCGTCCAGCTCGATCAGCGCCAGCAGGCGCGTACCGGAAAGCACCGCACCGTCTGCGGTGTCCTGCTCAAGGACAGGCGCAGCCGACTCCGCCGCAACCGGCTGCTTGACTTCGCCGGACGGCGCGCCAGCGGGCTGCCGCTGCACCGGCTGTCGGCTCTCAGTCTGACCGCGCAGCACCGGCGGCGTCGGTATCGTTGCCTCGTCCTCAAGCCTTGACGGCGCAGCAATGAAAGGAACGGTGGGGACTGCCGTTTCCGGCTTCTCCGGTGCTGCGGGCGTCTCCGATTCATCGTCTGCAGGCAGGTCAGGCTCGGGTGCTTGAGCGGCATCTTCGGACGGTGTTTCCGGCTCGTCCGCTGCCGGTTCGGAGGTACTCGGTCGATGGTGCGAGCCGCCCGAATGTGAGCCGCCGGGCGATGGCTGAATAATATCCGGCAGACAGGTATCCTCACCGCCGCCGTCGCGGCTGCCCGCACTGTAGCCGTGCTTGAGCGGAGCGACGTCGTATGTAAAGGTCAGAATGCCGGTCTGCCCTCCGGGATATTCCACCTGCAATGCACAAGTCGTTCCCGATGTCAGTCCGCAGGTCTGCGGATAAAGTTTCAGCGCATCCGTCCCGACCGAAATCCCGCGCGTCAGCGCCTCCCATGCACCGTTTTCCTGCTTAAGCCATACCGTGAACCGGTCGCGCTGCGCCTTTTGCTCCTCGGTCAGCACCCACGGAAAAATCATCTGACCGCGTGCCATGATGAACTCACCGATCTCCGGCTTTCCGGTCTGCTGTACGCTCACGCGACAGCGAATCATCGGCGCTTCCACGCCCTCGGCAAGCGAAAAGCACGCTCTGTCCTCCCCATCGACCAAAAGCAGCGGCGCCACAGCATCATACACGCCGGGCGTATTCCAATCGACCGCCGACAGCTCCCACGCTCCGGTGAAAAAGTCATAGGGTGTGCCATCCGCATCATAGCCGCACAAGCCGTCTCTCGCATCACGGAAAAAGGCGTGCAGCGCGTCCGCATCTCCGCAGGCAATCGCGGCTACGTCAACATTCACCTGTGTGTCGAAGCGCGTCAGCACGATGGTTTCCGGTTCCGGTTCGGGCGTGGATTCGGGCGGTTCGGGTTCCGGCTCGATCCAAAAGCCGCTGTCCATATCGGGTTCTGCCGGCTGAATCGCGCCGTTTTCCTCATTTTCGTCCGATACTTCCGGCGTTTCCTCGATGGTTTCCGTATCGGCAGGCTGATTTTCCGCAATGGCAGGCGGCTGCTCCGCGCCGTGCTCCGGCAGATCCGGCAGTTCGTACGCCAATGCCGCGCCGGTACACGCTGCTGCGCACAGCAGCGGCAAAATCAGCTTCGCATATGCTCTCATAATCCCCTCTCCATTTCCCGCAGGGCAAACGCCTGAAAGCTGCGCAGCACCTCGCTGCGGCAGCGCCGCGCAATCGGCAGACGAAGTCCGTTATCCATAATAAAATCACTGCCCTCCTGCGCGGCTACATGCCCGAGTTGGATTAAAATACCGCGCCCGATGCCGAGAAAACGGTTGTCCGTCTCCAGCGGCGCGGTCAGTTCGGCAAAGGTCGCTGCACTCTCAATGCTGTACTCACACAGGCGCACCACGCCATGCCGTGCGATCGACTCGATGCACACAATCTCCCGCCGGGAAAGCATCTGCACGCCGCTTTTGGTGGGTACAGTCAAAAGATCGGACGGATCGGGCGCAGGAAAGCAGAAATCCAACGCCTGCCGCAGACGCTCCTCGGCAAAGGGCTTAACCAAATAGTAGGTGGCGCGCACCGCATAGCTTTCCAACATAAACTCCTGGCTGGTGGTAAGGAAAATGATCCGGCAAGCCGGGTCGCGGTGATACAGCAGCCGCGCGACCTCCATGCCGCTGACCTCGCCCATGTAAATATCAATAAATGCGGCGTCATACCGTCTGGGCACGAACGCAGCGGTAAATTCCTCGCCGGAGGCAAACTCCTCGATGGTAAACGCAGCGCCGCGCGGTGCAAGCTCCCGCTCGAGCGCCTCCCGCAGAACCGCGCGGTCGGCGGACAGATCATCTATAATTGCGATACGCAGCATACAACGCCTCCTGAACAAATTATCCCAGTTTCATTATAGCACAAAAACAACGCGGTCGAGCAACCGTTTGGTCGCTAAAAGCAGCCGTTCGGTAAAATCGCTTGCCGCGGGCTGGACAGCGTAGTTTACTATAATCAGCCAGACTCGATACGGAGTCCGGCTTTTTATGGCAATCCCGCATAATTGAACAAGAGCGATTTGTGAGTAAATTTTGCGTACTGATGAGGAGGAGAACACATGCATCTGGCACTGCTGGCACGATATCTGGACGGTGACTTGTGGGAGGCGCGGCTGTGCGCTGCTGTTCCCGAAGAGCCTTTGCCGGTTGATGAATTCAACGCGCTTTCCGCGCTCTCCGGCTGCACCGCCGCCTACGATGCGGCAGTTGTGGCACTGGATGGTCCGGACGGTCTGACAGCGGTACGCGAGCTGCGGCAGCGGGCGCCGCTGCTGCCTATCCTCTGGATTGCAGATGAGATGGAATACGCGGTGTTCGCATTCCGATATCGCGTGACGGCATTCCTGCTGCGCGATGCTTCAACCGCGGCACTGCGCAGCGCGATCAACACCATGAGGAGGGAATCTGCATGAATATTGCCTGCTGCGGCATCGACCGCGAGCAATTCCACGCAGCAGAACAGGCGTGTGGCTGTCCGGTGCTGTATTTTGTCGATGCACCCGACCGGCGCGGCGACGTTCGGCTTGCCTATGCTCTGCGGGACGGCGTACCGATTCGGCTGGCAATAGTCGGTTATCAAGGCGCGGCAGGACTGACCGCGTGCGATTTTCTGTGCAGCCATCTGCCCGGAGAGCGCATACTGTGGCTGTGCCGCCGACCCGAGTTTTCCACAGAAGCGCGGCGACTCGGCGTACACTTCTATCCCGTGGGACCGCCCGATACCGTCCCACCCAATCAAATCACACAGGAGCTCATCCGCCTGCTGCGGCAGCAGCCAGAATACAATAAAGGAGGCATAACAGAATGAAACACAAAAGAGGGATCAGCTTGACATTGACAGCGGCGCTGCTGCTGTCAATGCTGCCGCAGATCGTACTGCCAAAGGCAGCGGCAGCCAATATACCGGAGCGCGAGATCGACAGCAGCACCTATGCGGCGCTCGGTCTGTCGCTCAATGCCGAGGACAAAGGCGCGTCTCTGACAGCACCGTACAGCAAGAAACATGTTTCGCAGGCGTTCACCGCCAGCGAGGTCTATGTTGCGGCAAACGGTTCGCAGGCAAACCGCTACCTCATCCGGGACGGCTTCGACCGCATGGAGACCAACAACCGCGATTCCGCTGTATGGGACGGCGACAACAAGAGCAATGTGCAGGGCAATCTGGACGGCGCGTATATCCGCTATGCCGTCAACGGCTACGGGCTCGGCTTGGGCAAATACGGTAACACCTACGCCAGCAAGCTCAGCTCGAACAGCAGAAACCTGACCGATTACAACAATAACGACTTTTCCGGCATTTATGCCACCAGCACCGCGTTCAACAAGGGCGACGGCAAGGATAATTACGTTGCCGAGCTTCGTGCTTACGGTCGCGGCGAAAAAACCACCATCGGCAGCAAAAAGTACGACGGTAAATTCGAACTCGCACTGTTTAAGGTAAACGATAACGGCAAGCGCTCCTCTGCCGGTACGCTCTCCCCGACCGTCACCGCAGAAATGACCTACGGCGACGGCATGGCGTACTTCACCCGCCGTTACGTGCAGGAAATGGACGCCATCATGGACGTTGCCGCAGCAGATGTGAACGGCGACGGCAAGGACGAGCTGTTCGTCTACGCCGGGCGCTGGAAAGACGAAAACGGCACGCGCTACGCCTATGTGGACGTATTCGACACCGCTTCCATGGAACGCACCGGTCAGCTGAAGATCAACGCCGGAACAGCCTCCGCGTACCAGCAGGCAACGCAGTGGCAGTGGCAGATCGAGAAAATCCCGGTCGTGACGCTTGCCGGCGGCGACCTTGACCGCGACGGCAAGGAGGAAATTGCCGTTACCGCATCCGCACCGACCGACAACAGCAATGTGGCCTCGGCGGCGCACCTGACCGTATTCACTGCGGAATCCGGCACGCTCACGCCGGTCAGCGGTCTGGATACCGTATCGCTTGCCGATGGCGAGCAGGCGATGGTATCCGCAAACTGCGCGTTCGGCACGTTCTCCCTGCCGGATACCGGCATCACCGGTACGGTGCTCATCGCAGCGGGTTATCAGAGCAATAACGCCTCTTCCGCGCATGACTCCGGCGCGTATACGACCGCTGCGTACCGCTTTGCCTACTACGATCCGCAGTCGAAAAAGTTTAAGCTGTCCGAGTACCGCACACAGGCACTCGGTGACAGCGGCAAGAAAATCGCGCAAAGCTACATTGATGACCCGGATGAGGACTATTACCGTCCGGTCCATGCGCCTATCGCACTCGGCTGCGCGGATATGGAGGGCATCGGTGCAAACAACAGCAACGATGAGGTACTGCTCGGCGGAGAAATCTACGATTTTGACACTACCGGCGGTATCACGACCCAGCTTTCGTCCGTCAGCGTATGCACCTCGCAGGTCAACATCAACGGCAAGAACAAGGCCAAGGAACAGGTCTGGATCAGCGATGTGCAGGCGGGCGTAGTGGATAGCAACCCATCCGACAAAAGTGCGGTAGATCAGTACAACAAATGGCGCGAATCCTTCGTTTATGTTGCCGGCGTACACCGCAAGGAGCCGGTCAACGGCAGCGATGATTACTACTGGATGGACCTCGGTGCGGCATATCTGACCGGCGAAAAGAGCGGCGCGTCCAACGACACCAAAAACCACATATTCTACAGCACGCAGGAGGGCGTTATCGCGGAATCCAGCCGCCGCAATGACAATACGGGCACGTTCGTCAGCCTTGCGCTGCCGGATTTCGGCAACGACTCGATCACCATGCGCTACGTTGCCGACTATACGGTATACACCAATCCCGAGGTATACGCAGTCCTGCAGGCGACGCCGTACTTTGCCGACCTCAACGAAACGTATGACTACATCGGCAACGGCGGCACCGCCTACGGCACAAGCAAATCCACCGGCGACACAAAAACCGCAAGCGTTTCGCAGGCGCTCGGCGTATATCACTCGCTCGAGGTACAGGCGCTCGCCGGCGGCGAATACGAGGTTGAGCTGTCCGCAAGCTACAGCTATGACTACGCAGAATCGACCGAAATCGAGCACTCCGTCACCTACAACGCGCAGGCAGGCGGCGGCGATATGGCTGTTGTGTACACCATACCGTATCAGTACTATATTTATGAGATGTACGACCCGGACATTAAGCAGTGGAGCACTACCATCCTGCCCGCAGCGCTCGATCCGACCGTTGCGGTGCTCGATGTGGAAAGCTATGACGAGATCGCCGCGGAAACCAAGGGGCTGGAGCCGATTTCCGGCAATCTGCTTTACTCCACGCCCGGTGAACCGGAAACCTATGCTAATCAACCCGCCGGTACGCGCGAGTTTGCCTTTAACGGTGCCTATGCGCACACGGGCGCAAGCAGCACCACTGCCGATACCACGCAGGAGATCACCAAGACGACCGGCAAAGAACACAGCCACGCCTTTAATCTGGAGCTGAACTACAAGGTTGGCGGCGGCGGCGCACTGCTCGGCAATAAGGGCTATGTCGGCGTGACCGGCAGCACCGGCGCAGGCGGCGGCTGGAGCAAGTCCAGCGCGGACGGCACGGCGTTCTCCGGCACGGTCGATTCCCTGCCTGCTGAGGCAACGCAGTACGGCTTCGAATGGAAGCTGATCGTCAACAATGCGCAGCTTGACGGAACACCGGTCTGGATCGTCGGCTACGAGGTCAAAAACGTCAAGCAGCCACCCAGAATGCCCCAGAATCTGACCGTTACCGAGGTCAGCACCAGCACGGTGGATTTGGAATGGGAATCCAGCGGCGGCGCAGCATATTACGAGATCAGCATGATTGACCAGCATGGCGAATACAACAAGATCGCAACAGTCCCCTATACGGTAACACAATATCAGGTGACCGACCTCGATGCCAACACCGATTACCGGTTCAGCGTACGCGCGGTCAGCCCAACCAAGGGCAGCAGTATCGACAGCCCAATCGCCTACGCTACTACGCTGAACGGTACGGCGAATTTTGAGATCACCACCCACCCGAAGGACGCCTCGACCGCCGCAGGTAAAACTGCGACCTTCACCACCGCCGCGACCTACACCGATGACAGCGGCGCCAAGCCGGTCAGCTATCAGTGGCAGGTGAAAACGACCGACAGCAAGTCGCAGTGGCGCGAACTGAAAAACAGCACCGGTGTTTCCGGCGCGAACGGCCCGTCGCTCACCATCACCGCTGCAGAGGAGATGAACGGCTATGCATACCGCTGCCGCGTGTATGTGAAAAACCGTTCGCTGTACACCAAATCTGCAGCACTGGACGTTTCCCGCGTGCCGACCAGCATTCAAATCACACCGAAGGACGACACTGTTTGGCTGTCCGGCGGCACGCTGACGACCAGTGTGGGAACCACTGTCACCGGTCAGAAGGCGGTAACGCTGACGAGCGGTGATAAGACCTATTCCCTGCTCTCTGGCGGCAACCAATTTTTCTGGTTTAACGGTGCGGCGTATTACGCCTATAACGGTACCCCGCCGGCGCTTACCAATGGTCTGCTGGATAAGGACACGGCGCTTTCCGCCGACAAAATCGGCAGCGCTTTGGATATTCAATCCGAAGGACCGCAGGCGGTCATCACCGAAACGGACGCAGACGGCAAAACCGATACGAAAACGCTGGCGCTCGGCAATCCGGTCAGTGACAGCACCTCTATTCCCTATAATGGCGTATCGTACACCGCTGTACACAAATTCCAGCCGACCGACAGCGCGTATTCCGGCTACACCTTCTACGAGGCGAACGGAAACGGCGAAATCGCATATCTGTACACCAAGGACAGCGGCACGACCTACCTGCCGTTTACGCTGCGCTATGCGAGCACTCTTGTCGACGGAACGGACGTCAACACGCTGGCACCAGTTTATCAGGCCACCCAAACCGCCGGCACGAACACGACAACCGAAAATATCACCGGTTTGACCTACGCACTTGCCGCCTCGGTATGGGAAAACGGCAGCAAGCCGACCGGCATGACCGGCACCGTCACCTTTACGATTTCCGGTGCGGGCATTGAGGGTCAGAGCTTTACCGTACCTGTCAGCGAAAGCAAAGCCGCTCTGAGCAGCTTTGCCCCCAAGGGTGAGGGCGCGGCAACCATCACCGCCATGTACTCCGGCGATGACGTTTACGCGCCGAGCACCGCGTCCGTGAATGTCTATTTCGTTCTGAACAAGACAGACCGCTCGGTGCTGTCGCTGACCGCACCCGCGAACGTCACCTACGGTGAGAGCGCAAATCTCGCCGCAACGCTGACCAGTCAAAATGGCACTTCGCAGAATGCCACAGCGACCTATAAGGTGGAAAAGCTGGTAAGCGGCAAGTACGTTTCGGCAGTATCCGACACAGACTATACCCTCGAAAACGACGTATTTACGCCCAAACTGGTGACGAACTACCGCATTACCGCAACCTGTCAGAATCTTACCGATTCCAAGGTTATTATCGTAAGCAAGGGCACGCTCACGCTGTCCGCTGCCGACACGAGCAAGGCGCTGAACGACACCCGCACGCCTGACGCCGCAGTGCTTTCCGGTCTTGCGGCATGGGACAACGACACCCTAACGGCGGGTACGGACTACACGCTGACCTCCGAAGGCACCACCGCAGCCCTTCCGGGTAAATACCCCATCTATATCGCGCTAAAGGATTCGCAGAAGATTCAATCCTTGCAGGAGAAGTACAATATCCTGCTGAAAAACGCGGTTTACACGCTTTCCGGCGAAAGCTACACCGTAAACGCCAAGGGCGATACCAACGGCACGGTTTCCATCACCTATCAGGCGGATGCCGCGAGCGCAGTGCTTCCGGTTTCCAGCGGCAGCAGCCTGCCCAAAGGCAGCAAGGTGACGTTCACCGCACAGCCCAAGGCAGGCTACACCGTCAGCCGCTGGAAGGTTGGAGATTCCTACCTTGCAGGTCAGGGCGACTCCTACTACAATGCCATCAGCTACACGATTGACAGTTTGAGCGAAAACGTAGATGTTTCCGTGAATTTCACCGCCGGTACGAGCACGCTGACGTACAAAGCCGACAGCACCGCCATCGGCAGCGTGACCGCGAATTACCTGACGGACGGTGCACTCGGCAGTGCGTTTGTCTCGGGCGGAAACGTCAATTACAGTCAGACCATCCGCGTGTCGGCGCAGCCCAAGGACGGCTATGCGGTCGATCGCTGGGAGGTCAACGGCAACACGCTCAAAACCGCAGACGGCACGCACAATTACACCGGCAGCACTTATACATTCGATAAATTCACCGAGAATGTGACAGTAACCGTATATTTTGTCGCAAACAGCCGGCCGGTTGTGACCATTAAGCCGGTGGACAATGACGGCAATCCGCTGACCGGCGCAAAAGTCTCGGTCGGCGGCACCGAGCTGACCGGCATGAACGGTGTATTCACCTATACGGCACACACCGGAGAAAATCCGGTCATCACCGTGACGCCGCCGGACGGTCTGCTGGTGGATTCGTGGACGGCAACACCCGACACGGAGGGCACGCTCAGCACCGATAACCGCGTCATGGCGCTGCATGATTTGCGCCAGAACACCACCTTCGTTGTAAAATGCACCGCACTCAACCGCTATACCGTATCCTTTCATGGCAAGATGGCGGACGGCTCCGCAATCACCGATGCGGCAGGTACGGTATCGGCGGTCAAGCTGGGCGCAGGTGCGCTGACGAGCGGCGAAAGCCAGCTTCAAGGCTCGACCATTCAGTTCACCGCCAAGGCGAACACCGGCTATGAGATTGCCGGCTGGAAGCTGAACGGCAACGCCGTTACGCCGACCGCAAGCGGTACCTATCAAATCCCCTCGCTGAACGGCAACGCTGCTCTGGTCGTAACCTTCCGTCAGCAGCCGAAAATCACGCTTTCGGCAGGTGAAAACGGCACGCTGACCTGCGACTCGCATACCGGCAGCAGCTTCTATCTGCCCTGCGGCAGCAAGGACGCGCTGACCTTCACCGCACAGCCGGAGAGCGGCTATCGCGTTGCAGGCTGGACGGTAAACGACAATGATGTTTCCGGTTCGGCGGTTATAAACTCGGATAACCAGACGTACACCTATACACCGAACGCCGACGGAATCACCGAGGATGTGACTGTTTCCGTTGCGTTTGAGAAAATCCCGACCGCGAAAATTGCCTTCTCGGTTGTGGATACCACACCGGAGGACGACAATTCCGGCGAAAACGGTACGCTTTCCGCAGTTGCGACCCGCTACGGCACGAAAACCGAGCTCCGGAGCGGCAATGAAGTTCTCAGCGGCTCGGAGGTTACGTTCACCGCACAGCCCAATCAGGGCTACAAGGTGCAGAGATGGTATCTGGACGGCACCGAGCAGGCAGGCGCACCGACGCTCAACATCACGGATAGCGATCCCTCGCACGAGGTCAAGGTACAGTTCACCGAGATCAGCAGTGCTGTTACCTTCGGCATTGCCGAAGACAGCGACACCGGTCATGGTGCAAGCCTGTCCGCCGCCTTCCTGCGTGCCGGCATGAGTCAACCCGATGCCATTGCCAGCGGCAACAACGTCACCGCCGAGGGCAAGCTGACCGTAACGGTCGAAAATCTGGATGACGGCTACAAAATCGCAGGCTGGACGCTGAACGGCGCCGTTTACGAGCAAAACGGCAAGCCGTATACCGGCAGCAGCCTCGCTTGTGACGTTTCGGCAACACAAGGCGCGGATATCCGCGTAAAGCTTGAGCGCAAATCCTACGAAGTGACCTTCTCGGCGCAGACCGGCGGCGGCATTACGAATGATAAATCGCTGACGAGCGGCAGCACCGTCAAGGGTGATACGGAAATCAAGTTCACCGCGTCCACACCGGCAAGCGGCTACACCTTCATCGGCTGGAAGGTAAACGGCACGATGCACAAACCCGATGCAACGACCTACACCCTGACCGTCACCGAGGACACCGAAATCATTGCGTGCTACGAAATCGCGGACGCGGAATACACCGTAACCTACGGCATTCTTCCGACAAACAGCAAGGACAACGGCACGCTGTCCGTTTCCGGTCCGGACGAGAACGGCAAGGCAAAATCCGGCACGCGCGTTGCGTTTACGGCAGTGCCCGATACGGGTTACATGGTCGAAAACTGGTACGCAGACGCGGCAGGCACCACTGCCATCGGTACGGCGGAAAGCACAACCTATGCCATTGACCCGCTGACCGGCAACACCTCGGTTTACGTCCGCTTTGTGCCGATTCCGACACACACCGTCACCGTCAATATCAGCGGCAGTGGCGCGGTTTCCGCCAAGATAAACGGTGCAGACGTTGCTATTACTGGCGGCACGCTGACCGTTCCGCACCATGCGGCGGTTGTTCTCACCGCACAGCCGAGCAGCGGCGCATATCTGACCGGCTGGACGCTAGATGGCACAGCAGGAGGCAACGCGCTGACACTCAACCTGAACAACGTGACGGAGAACCACACCATTGACGCAGCATTCGGCGTCAGCCAGATGGTGACGCTTACGACCGTCTGCGGTGACGGCGGCAAGCTGACCGTTAAACGCGCGGATGGCACGACCATTGACGCCTCCGGCGGCATTCAGGTACCCAAGGGCGCTCCGCTGACGCTGACCGCCGCACCGGATTCCGGTAAGATGGTTCAGGCGTGGACGTTAAACGGCACGGCAGCAGATGAGCTCTCCAACACTTTCACGCTCACTCCGACCGAAAACAGCAAGGTGCAGGTGGATTTTGAGAACGTAACACTGTTTGATCTGCCTGCCGACAACGCAAAGTATACCTTCCGCACAAGTTCCAGAACACCCCATGATTACGGCACGGAACGTCAGATTCGCAAAAGCGGCACGATCGAATTTACAATGCGCCCCGCAGATGGATATCTGATCCGCAATCTGGATTTCCAGGGCGGTACGGTAACGCGCTGCGCATTGCAGACAGACGGCAGTTGGAGCATCCGCATGGAAAAGGTTGTCAGCACTATCACGTTTAAGGCCGACATCTATTCGATGGTTCCTCTGACCATTACCGCACCGCAAAACGGCACACTGACGGTCAAGCTGGGCGACACCGTTCTGACAGACGGCGCAAAGCTGGCGGCAGGCGATATACTCACCATTGCCGCAGAGCCGGCAACCGGCTACACACTCGATAAGCTGACCGTTTCCGGCGCGACCAAGCAGCCGGGCGGCACTTACAAGGTCGATGCGGCAGCGGTTTCCGTCAGCGCAAGCTTTAAGAGCACCGGCGGTACCTCCGGCGGCGGCGGTGGCACCGGTGGCGGCGGTGGCACCGGTGGCGGCGGCGGAGCCGTTGCGCCGACCACCTACGATGTTGTGATCCCGTCCGCGCTGGCGAACATCGTCAAAGCGGATAAGACTAAGGCGGCGGCAGGCGACACCGTAACGCTGACCGTTTCCGGCGAGGGTACGCTGACCGTTACGGACGCAAACGGTAAGTCCGTTGCGCTGACCGACCTCGGCAGCGGCAAATACGCCTTCAAGATGCCGTCCTCCAAGGTCAATGTGGCGTTTGCCGCGTCTGGCGAAACCAAGCCGTGTGACGGTGGCAAGAATTGCCCGTCGGCACCGTTTAAGGACGTTGACACCGGTAAGTGGTATCATGTATCCATCGACTATGTGCTGACGCACAGCATAATGAACGGCGTTTCCGGCACTTCCTTTGCACCGAACAGCAATCTGACGCGCGGTATGCTTGTGCAGATTCTGTTCAATCTGGAGGGCAAGCCGCAGAGCGCTTCTGCAAGCTTCTCCGACGTTAAGGTGGACGCATGGTACGCCAAGGCGGTCGGCTGGGCAGCGGCAAACAAGGTCGTAACCGGCTACGCAGACGGCACGTTCCGACCGAATGCAGCCGTCACCCGTGAACAAGCGGCAGCAATCCTGTACCGCTACGCACAGAGCAAGGGCATTGACGTAAGCGTAGGCGAGGACACCAACATTCTCAGCTACGCAGATGCCCTGCAGGCAAGCGAGTACGCAATTCCCGCATTGCAGTGGGCTGTCGGCGCAGGCGTGCTGAATGGCAAGAGCGGCAACCTTCTTGCCCCAACCGGCGCCGCAACTCGTGCCGAGATCGCCGCAATCATGCAGCGCTGGTGCGAGAAAATCGTTTAAAAGTAAAACCAAATACGCCGGATGGCATGAAAAAGGAGCAGTTATATACTGCTCCTTTTCGCATATAAAATCACCCCATCTGTTAGATAGTATATCATACGGTACATATCCCTTTTGTCAGCAACCCTTGTCCGGCAATTGCCATAGTATTTGTTTCTCAAAACCCGCTTTATAGACAGCTACCTCATGGGCAGCTTTTTTATAATAGACTTGTGCCGTCTCTATGCTCCGCGCGAGGCCGCACTTGTACTTTTCCGAAGCCGTATGCTACAATAAAACCACTACATTCGACAGAAAGCAGGAACAGCCATGCGCACCAAACGGGAACAGATTATCTTTCAGGCATTTCATGACCAGATCTGCCGATCAGAGTTCAGCAGCGGTTTGACGCTGTTTTTCGGGCTGCACGGAAACAGCTCAATCCGATACCAGTCCGCCGAGTACTCCATGCCCGCAGGCGCGCTGCTGGTTGTCAACCCGTTTGAATTATATCAGGTGAACTGCTCGGAAAATGCCGAGATGATCGCCATGCAGATCCCCGAAAATCTGCTGCAGCTTGCCAGCTGGAGCAGACAGAACGTCTGCTTCTGTTACGCCTCCAGCCAGAATGAAAAGCAGGAGTACCAGACCATCCGCGTATTATTTGCAACGATTTTTCAGGATTTCTTTCAGAACCCGGAGCAGAACGCCTCCGGTATTGTCACCAATGTACTCAAGCTCGTTGATCTGCTGACAGCGCATTTTCTCATTTCCGATGTGCCAAAAAACAATACCAAGCGCGAGGAGACCATGCGCCGTATGAAGCGCATCATGGATCATATTCATTCCAACTGGAATGAGGATATTTCCCTGCGCGAGCTTGCTGCACGCGAGTTTCTGTCCGAAGGCTATCTGTCCCGATTCCTCAAGCAGAATCTGGATATGACCTACTCCCAGTATGTCATGGGGCTGCGTCTGGAACACGCCGAAAAGCAGCTGCGCAGCACGGATCATTCCATTACTCAGATCGCCTACGACTGCGGATTTCACAACGCCAGTGCTTTCATCGAAAATTTTCGTCAGAAACACGGCCTGACACCGCGGCAATACCGCCAGCATGCCACCCAGAAAGCCGCTGCTGACCCATCCGGCGAGGAAACTTTACTGCAGGACGGCGTTTCCTATCTGCTGCAGTTTGCCGTTCCGCCCGATCCGCAGCGCGAACTGCCGCACGAAACGCGGTACATCACGGTTGATGAGAATGTACAGCCGCGCAGGCTTCGTCATACGTGGAAAACCCTGCTCAACGCCGGATACGCCAAGCATCTGCTGACCGCCGCTGTTCAACAGCAGATTATCAAAATCCAGCAGGAGATCGGCTTCCGCTATCTGCGGTTCCACGGCATGCTCGATCAGGAGCTTCACATCTATCAGGGTATGGAAAACGGCAAAGTGAAGTGCTGCTTCACCTACTTCGATATGGTAATTGACTTTGTGCTTGAGCAGGGACTGCGCCCGTTCCTGGAATTCAGCTTTATTCCCCGGGAACTGGCGAAAGCACAGACCAGTATCTTCGAGACCGGCTCGATCACCGCTGCATGTGCGGACTGCACAGCATTCGGCGCACTGGTTGAAGCTATTCTGCGGCATGCAATCTGCCGATACGGTTGGGACGAGGTATCCCAGTGGAAGTTCTCTACCTTTCAGATTAACTATGTGTTCTTCGACTGCATGACCATGGAGGAATATCTCGAACTGTATGACTGCGTGTACCGTGCGGTCAAAGCTGTCGATACACGGCTGCAATTCGGCGGCCCGGGCGCCATGTCCAGTGTGGTATGGGACCCACGCGGTATGCGTGTCTTTCTGCAGTATGCCACAGCCCACGACTGTCTGCCGGATTTCCTGACCGTGCAAAGCCATCCGCATGAATCTTCGTCCACCGATGCAAATTTTATGAGCTATACGCTCAGCCAGCAGTCTATCCCGTCCGTATTATCCAAGGATACGAATTTCGTTAAAACCTTCCTCTATGACCTCAACGGCATCTGCCGTGAATTTGAATTGCCCGACATGGAGATTTTCATCGAGGAATGGAACTCCACACTATGGCAGCGCGACCTTTCGAGCGACACCTGCTACAAATCCGTCTGGCTGGTAAAGAACATTTGCGAAAACATGGATGCGGTTTCTTCCTTCGGCTACTGGACCCTCTCCGACCTGATGGACGAGCGTGCAAATTTCGATTCCATGTACCACGGCGGCTACGGTCTGTTCACCTACAACGGCGTGCCCAAGAGCGGTCTTGAAGCACTGCGCCTGATGAATCAGCTGGGTAATACCTGCATTGCCTCCGGCGACGGCTGGTATCTCACCCAAAGTGAACGGGAATGGCAGCTGATTCTATATAATTACACCCATTACGACAACATTTACCGCTATCGCTACCGCCGATTGGAGCATCCGGAGGATGCCTATTCGGTATTCGAGAGCGGCAAGGTCGTGCGGTTTCAGATCACATTTCCCGCTCTCGGACGCGGCCTGTACCGGATTGAGCAGCAGGAAATTACCCGTACCTCGGGTTCCTCGTTCGACCTGTGGCTTGCCGCCGGCGCACCGCCCTCCCCTGACCGAGCCTTCCTGCAATATCTGACCGAGCACGCTTCCGCGCACCGCACGCTGACCACCGAGCAGGTGGATACCGCGCTGCGGCTCGAGACCGCACTGCAGCCGCTTGAAGTCCGGCTGTTCCGCATCAGAAAGATGAATTTTCCATAAAGCTTTTGCGAAATATCTGTTTTTTGACTTTTTTCTATCTGTCATTTCACATTGCGCGACAGAACCGCCGTTTTCCCTCTGAACAAATACAAAATATATCGCTACATCCAAAATGAATATCCTGTATTTTCTCTTCCTATTTCGTACTATACTATAGTCAAATCCCAAACAGAAACGCTGCGCAGCCGATTCTGAACAAAAAGGTGGTAAGGAAAATGACGAAAAAACAGCTTTCAATGAATGACACCTCATTCAAAACCAGTCTGATGGAAAAAATCGCATACGGCATGGGCGACACCGCTTGCAACGTCGTATTTGCAATCACCTCCAGTCTGATCGTATACTTCTACACGAACGTAATCGGCATGTCTGCGGCACTTGTCGGAACGATTCTGTTAGCATCTCGTATATTTGACGGTATCAGCGACCTGCTGATCGCCCAGATTGTAGACAAGGTAAACTCCCCGAAGGGCAAGGCTCGTGCGTGGATACTCTGGATGGCCGCACCTTACGGTATTGCCTCCGTGCTGATGTTCTGCGTGCCGCCACATTCAAGCACGATGGTGCAGGCGATCTATGTATTCATCACCTATAACCTGTGCACCACCGGCGTATATACCGCACTCAACCTGCCGTATTCCAATCTGGCACCGATGATGACTCGCAATGACGATGACCTTGCCAAACTCAATCTGTTCCGCATGGCCATGTCCCCGATCGGTAACCTGATTGTTACCGCACTCACCCTGCCGTTCATCAACATGCTCGGCGGCGGTCAGCAGGCATGGATCACGGTCTGCGCGATTTACTCCATCGTCGCTTTCTTCATGCTGCTGTTCTGCTACAAGGGCTGTCAGGAGCGTTTCCACACTGATGCAGCCAAGGAAGCCGAGGCTATGCCGTTCGCACAGCGCCTGAAGGCTACCCTGAAAAACAAGTATTTCATCGTTCTTACACTCACGATGATCGCCGTTGCTCTGTACCAGAACGTAAACGGCACCGTTGCTACTTACTACGCACAGTATATGCTGGGTAACGTCGAAGTCATGGGCGTTATGCAGAGTTTTGAGAATATTCCGAAGATCATCGCTATCATCTGCCTTGCCCCGTTCATCAAGAAGTTCGGCAAGCGCAATCTGGTTCTGTTCGGCGCTGTACTCTGTGTACTCGGTCAGGTTGTTGTCCTGTTTGCACCGCAGAATATGACCATGGTTATGGCCGCTGCTGTTATGCGCGGTATCGGCGAAGCCCCGTTCTACGGCTGCATCTTCACCATGCTGGCTGATGTTATCGAGTACGGTCACTGGAAGACCGGTATCCGTGTACAGGCCCTCATCTTCTCCGCATTCACTGTCGGCCAGAAGTTCGGCGGCGGCGTTGCAGGCTGGCTTGTTGGTCAGCTGATGGAGATTTCCGGCTTTACCGGTCTGGAAGTGGAGATTCCCTCCGCAATAAGCATGGTCAAGAACCTTTACATTTACGGCAACATGATCGCATGGGCCTTGGTTATCATCCTTATGCTGGTTTACCATCTGGATAAGGAATACGACGGCATTATGAAGGATCTCACCGGCCGTACGGCGTAACAGAAAGCGTGAACAACATGTATACCCATAAAATTTTAGACATATGCGACCCGAAAAATCCCTACGCCCCCAAGTTCTCCGGCACGTTTGAGCTGCCGGTGGAATACGCGGGCAAAAAGCGCCGCGTGCTGGCCTATGTACCGCATGATATCCGCGAATCCACCGCCGGTATTCTTGTGCTGGGAGAAAACGGCCAGACCGCCGATGATCTGCTCGAGCACAGCGGCTGGTGTGAGATCGCGGACACCGAGGAGTGCAAGGAACGTCTGATCGTGTTCTTCCTTGAGCCGGAAAACGGCGCATGGAACACGATCGAAGCCTACGGCACACCGGATGGCGATGTTGCGTATATCAATGCGGCAGCCCTTGCTGCCGCAGACCGCAAGCTGTTCTGCGTGCACGAATCCAAGTTCTATCTGGTTGGCTGTAAGGAAGGCGGCGTGCTCGCAAATATGGCGGCGGCTTACGATCCGGCGTTCTTCGCAGGTGTGGCTTCGGTCGGCGGCTCGGCAGTTTCCGAGCAGTATCTGACCGACTGCGGACAGGCGTATGCCCTCAATCTGGACGGCTTTGAGGATCTGGAACATCGCAAGGACATTCACAAGCAGGATATCCCGATGCCCGCGTGGATTATCGACGATCCGACCGTATCTACCGGTACTGGCGACGCTATCCTCACCTACTGGCGCAATGCATGTGAAGCCGAAGAAGGCCGTCAGCTGTCTCCCGATCAGTACGAGTATTACCGCGTGAAGGAAACACCTTACGCGCCTAATCAGGAGAAGGAAGCGTACCGTGTCTGCCACAGCAGTATTCCCGGTGCATCCGAGCAGTATGCCAAACGCCTGCAGCGCCGTATCTGGAAGGACTTTCTCTATCGTCAGCGCCGTTGGATGAGCAGTCCCGGCGGTGAACTGCGCGTGACAAAGGATCCGGTCCGCGACCTCGTCATGGAGTACCACTACGAGGAATTTGACGGCTGGATGCGCGAATGGTATGTTTACATTCCGCAGTCGGTACGGCAAAATCCCGAAAAGAAGGTGCCGCTCGTGCTGGCCATGCATGGCTACACCTGTACCGGTGAAATCTACGCCGGCAACAGCGGTTGGTATGATGTGGCGGACAAGCATGGTTTCATCGTTGTGTTCCCGACCGCACTGCACGCCAAGGTTGACATGCCTGAGCAGGGGCTTATGCCCGACTGGGCGCCGCTCAACGCATGGAACGTGTTCCTTGAGGACGACCGCCCGGATGAACTGAAATTCTTCTCGTTCCTGCTGGACAAGATGATTGCCGAGTATCCGGTGGACGAGCACCGCGTGTTCGCAACCGGTCACTCGTGGGGCTCGCTGATGACCGAAATGCTGGCGTTGGGACTGACCGAGCGCTTTGCCGCTGTCGCCCCCTGCTCGGGTGCATTCTTCGGCGGTGCGTATGAGAAAATGACTTCCCTGCCGTATGCCGCCGAAAACGGCGTACAGCTTCCAATCTGGATGTTCTGGGGCATGAATGAGGAATGGCTCATTCCGAGTGAACCCACCCACGAGAACGAAACCGGTCTGACCGTCGAGCTGTGGCTCAAACGCAACGGCAAGGCTGATATGATTCCCGCCGATTGGGCACAGCGAACCAACACGGTCAATGGTCGCTTCAAAGATCATTACTTCGACCGTGAGGGCACGGCTCCCGTGCAGTTCACGCAGGTGGACTACATGCCGCATGCTACTATGCCGGAAATGTCGTTCCGCATTTGGGAAGAATTCTTCAGTAAGTTCTCCCGCAGCTGATAGCTAATCTACTACTTTCCTTTACATATCCCTTATTGATAAGCGACCGCGCTTCAAGTTTTCGTTTGAAGCGCGGTCGCTTTGTTGATCATGATGAAATTTATAGTGATTTTTTCTTGTTTCGCGCTCAAAAGCGTGGTATGCTGAGAGAAAAGTAACATGCATCGGATATCTCTCTATCCGTTGAGAAGGAATACAGAATGAAGATCACCTATGCAAAAGAAAAAGACATCGCTGCCATCGCCGCGGCAGAAGCCGCCTGCTTTCCGCCGGCAGAAGCGGCAACCGAGCTGGAATTTATCGTTCCTGTATTTCCTTACCGCTGAGGTACTCCACTTCTATTTCAAAAATTTGCACAGCCTTTCCTGCGTGGGTAATTTCCTCATCAACTAACTGTTCGCTGGGATAGTATTTCATTGCAAATCGTTTTAACAGAGTTGTTGCTCTTGCACCGGATTCTACGAGGTGACATCTGCCGAATACCACAACGCTCTGCAAAAACGGTGCCCAATCTTCTTCTTTGATGGTTTCATTTCCATATACCGTGAAACATACTTTATCACAGGCACGCAGTGCATCTACTTTATGGCCTGCACGTGCTCCATGAAAATAAATTTTCTGCGCATCGTCATCGTAGATATAGTTGATAGGAATTGCATAGGGATATCCGTCATCTCCATTTACGGCAAGAACGCCACGTCGGCTGGACTGCAAAAGAGCCTTTGCCGTGTCGATGCTGATTTCATTTTTCTTTTTACGAATTGTTCTGAACATGACATTGCTCTCCTTCTTACGCTGATACAAATCCCGATTTACGCATCCCTCGTCAAATCCACATCCGGACGGTTATTCGTGCCGTACACGATGCGCGGCACGCCGCTGTAATCCTCAGTGATAGTGACATCCTTGTAGCCGTGCCGCTGCATGATGCCGGCCACGTCATCGGCTTGCTGCCAGCCGCACTCGAACAGCAGCCTGCCGTTCGGCACCAGCAGTTCACCCCAGCTGTCGCAGATGGCGTGATAGAAATCCAGACCGTCCTCGCCGCCGTAAAGCGCCTCATGCGGCTCAAAATCGGCTACACTGCGGTCGAGCATCTGCATTTCGTCCTCGGTAACGTACGGCGGATTGGAAACGATGATATCAAACTGCCCAAGTCCGCGCGGAGGCGCGTGCATGACATCGGCCTTCATGGTCAGCAAACGGCTGCTCACGCCCAGATCACGGGCGTTCTCGCGGGTAATGTGCAGCGCACCGTCCGACAGGTCGATCGCGGTCACGCGGGCATCCTCGACCGTGTGCGCCGCCGCAATGCCGATGCAGCCCGAGCCGCAGCACAAATCAAGAATACGCGGTGAAACCCGCTCTTTGGCCTGCTCAATGACCAGCTCGCACAGGCGCTCGGTATCCGAGCGCGGAATGAGCACCGAACGATCCACCTTGAAGGTCAGGCCGTAAAAATCCCATTCGCCGATAATGTACGCCAGCGGCTCGCCGTCCAGACAGCGATCGCACAGCAGACCGGCGTAATCCACGGTCGCATCCTCAACGTAGAAATGAGACCAGCCGGCCGTCTGCTTTTTGTCTGCTTTGCAGGCGTAGGCGGTAATCTCCCGCGCGGTCAGCTGCGGCATCGGGTCGCCGCCCTCTTTCAAACGGCGGAAAAGCTGCATGTAAACATCGTTGATAGTCTTGGTCACACAGGGTCAACTCCTAAAATTTACGCGGGTTTGAACCACAGCGGCACGGCGTTCGCCCGCACCCTGCAATTACGGAACACGGCTGCGGCCGCCGACTGAAATTCTGCGGCATTTTTGGCTTTTTTAATCGCTTTGCCCGGTTTTTCGCTGTTTTCAAACAGATTCAGATGGTAAAACCAGATTTCCTTCATGCGCAGCATGGCAATCCGGCTGTCGCCGAAGGCTTCGCAGTAGCGCATGAACAATGTATCGTGGAAGGTCTCGAGCGTTTTTGCGTCTGCGGCCTTGCCGCCGGTCAGGCGCGCCACGAGAGACGGATCGGCGATCAGCGCACGGCCGATCATCACCGCCGGTAAATCGGGATAGCGTTCGCTGACGGCGCTTACGTCCCGCTCGGTGATGAGATCGCCGTTGTAGCACACGGGCATGCTGCAGCGCGAAAGCGCCGCCGCGAAATCGCTCTCGCGCACCTTTCCCTTGTAGAAATCCTGCCGCACACGCGGATGGATGGTCAGCTCGGTGATGGGATAGCGGTTGTAAATCTCGAGCAGCTTGTCAAACTCGCTTGCCTCATGCACGCCGAGACGGGTTTTTATCGAAATCCCCTCGCATTTTGCGAAAACTTCGTCAAAAAACCGATCCAGCTCGTCCGGATGTGCGAGAAATCCGGCTCCCTTTCCCTTGGCCGTCACCGTGCCGGACGGACAGCCAAGGTTGAGATTGACCTCGGGATACCCGAGGTCACGCAGTGCATTCACCGCCCAGATGCAGTCCGCGGCAGACTTGGTGAGCAGCTGCGGAACCGCAGGCACGCCCTCGTTGTACTCCGGCAGGACATCGCGCTTTTGCCGCGGCGTCAGCTTTTCATTCGTGGTAGGTGTGATAAACGGCATGAAATACTTGTCCACACCTGAGAAAAATTCGTGGTGCGTCCGGCGATAGACCGCACCGGTCACGCCTTCCATCGGCGCAAAATAATAGTGCATGGCGCTTACCACTCGTCCGAACCGTCGTCCGGAATAACCGCCTTCATCGCGGTGATCGCAACCTCGATCATGGAATCGTCCGGCTCAAATACGGTCAGGTGCTGCACCATCAGTCCCGGCCAGCGCAGTGCACGCGAGAGCAGGCTCTCCGAGCGGCCGGCGTAGCGGTTAAACTCGTAGCTTATGCCAACAACGAGCGGCAGCAGGAGCAAATGCGCGAGCATGCGCACGAACGGATTGGTAATGTCGATGATGGAAAAGACGATCGATGAAACGATGGTCGCAATGATAATCAGCACAAACATGAAGCTGGTACCGCATCTCGGGTGATATTTGCCCTGTTTGCGGACATTTTCAACGGTCAGTTCTTCGCCTGCTTCGTAACAGAAAATGGTCTTGTGCTCTGCGCCGTGGTACTCGAACGTGCGGCGGATGTCCTTCATATGCGACACTGACCACATGAACAGCAGGAACAGAATGACGCGCACGCAGCCCTCGAGTACATTGCGCGCGAGCACACCCCAGGTTTTCGGCACAAAACCGCCGAGAAAGCTCGGCAGCAGGATGAACAGGCCGATCGGCAGGGCAATGCCGATGACAGTTGAAATGCTCAGGATGATCTTGTTCAGACCCTCCGAGCCGAATTTCTTTTCCAGCCAGAGTTCAAACTTGGACGGCGGCACATCGGCTTCCTCGTCCTCAAAGAAGGACGCGGAGTAGTTGATGGCCTGCATGCCCTCCTTCATGGCGGTAAACAGCGTATACGCGCCGCGGAAAATCGGCTTTTCCCAAATCGGGGCACGGCTCGGCGTCGGTTCGGTCTTGCTGACAAGCTCGCCGTTCGCCTTACGTACGACCGTGCAGGACTTCTTAGGTCCCTTCATTACAATACCCTCGATGATTGCCTGACCACCGATGGTGGTTTTCTTTTGCGTTGTCATGAATGCTCTCCTTCGGTAAACGGGGTTTCAGATGCCTTCGGAATGGCACCGGTAATGCCGAGCGCCTCCTCGGACTTGGCAGACGGCATGGTGACGGTAACCGTCGTTCCCTTGCCGACCTCGGACGCGATATCCAGCGTACCGCCGTGCATGGAAACGATTTCCTCCGTCACGGCAAGGCCGATGCCGCTGCCGCGCTGCTTAGATGACCCCTTGTAGAATTTCTCCTTGACGAACGGCAGCTCCGCTTCGGGAATACCCTGACCGTAGTCGCGCACAGACGCGACGATGTTGCCGCCGTCACGTTTAAGGTCAATATCAATCTGCTTGCCGTCGCCGCCGTATTTCGCGGCGTTGTCCAGAATATTCAGAAACACCTGCTTCATGCGGTGACGATCGCCGTTGATGTAGTAGTTTGCATCCACATCTTCGTCGTACAGCAGGCGGATTCCGCTCTTTTTGAGCAGATTTTCATACATATAAACCGCTTCATACAGCTCGATGGACATATCAAACGTCTCGATCTCCAGCTTCATGCGGCCGGATTCGATGCGCGCAAAGTCCAGCAGCTCCTCGACCATGCGGGTCAGACGGCCCGCCTCCTTCTGGATGATCGTCAGGCCCTGCATGACCTCCTCCGGGTCCTCGCCGCCGCCGGCCAGCAGTGTCTCACTCCAGCCGCCGATAGCGGTCAGCGGTGTACGCAGTTCGTGTGAAACCGAAGAAATGAAATCGTTTTTCATGCGTTCGGCGCGGCTGATCTCGTCCGACATATAATTGATGGTATCGCACAGCTCACCAATCTCGTCATCATAGGTCTTCTGCAGCCGCACGCCGTAACGTCCGGCCGCGATCTCCTTGGCGATGGTGTTGATCTTGAGCACCGGATCGACGATCGACCGGATAAAATAGCTGTTCGATGCCACAACCAGCATGAGGAACAGCAGGCATGCCAGCAGAGAGCAGCCGACGATTATCCAGATCTGCCGTTCGACGATACGCAGCGAGGTGATATACCGCACGCCGCCGACCAGATCGCCGCGCGCACTCAGCAGCGGCGCTGTGACACTCATCACGCGCTCGCCGGAAAGCGGGTCTCTGCCGGTGAAAACCGCGGTTTTCTGGCCGGAAAGCGCCTGCGATGCATCCTCGGTCGAAGCAACGCCGCCACCGGATAAGCCCGAGGTGGACAGCAGAATACGGCCGTTTGCGTCCAAAAACTGCTGTTCAAACTTGTCCTGATCCTGAAATGTGGTGACGGTTGCCTCCGCCTGCGTGTAAAACTGATCGTAGGTGTCGGTGAAGTATTTGCGGAACGTGTCCGACGTTGTGGCCGCGCGTGACGCGAGGTTGTCGCGCACGGTGGCATAGTAATATCCCGAAACACCGACAGAGATCAAAATGACCACAACAGCCAGAATGACGAGCACGAAGGACAAAGAGTTCACCAGCCAGCGGCCCTTAATGCCGCCCGGCGAGTGCTGTACCTTTGGCACCTCCGGCTTCAGGGGCGGTTCCGGTTTGCGTTTTTGCTTGCGATTTGTCATAGAAAATGACCTTTCTGATGCCGCTTACCAAGCGGCAGAATGTGCGCTGACACCGCGCGGGAATTCGCCTACCCGGCGGGGCACAAGAAGGAAGCAACCTGCGGTTTCCTCCTGCCTGTGAATCTTCCTCTTTCCCTTAGAGGGCACGGCGATAATTCATAACTGAGACTATAGGGGAACGGGCGTACTGTTCATCTTCCGTAGAGGCATTTCTCTACCTCAGATGCTCAAGCTGTTTTCTAACTGCTATACATACGGTTTACTCCACGCAATTCACCTTGTGTCGCGCCTGCGAAGATAAAACCGCCTGTGTAGCAGTATGCTGTCTGACACTGTGCATCGGTTAGGGCATGGGAGCACACTGTGCTTCCCTACGGTAGAAAAAATCCTCTGCCGTTCCCCTATTTCGGAGCGGTCGCCGGTCTCTGGTCTGCGCCAGACCATGAAACAAAGGGAAACGGGAGTCCCAAGAGGGTAGAAACCGCAGGTGTCTACCCTTTTGGTTTCTGCGGCGAAACCGCCGCGGGTGCGGCGATTGGCTAATCAGCCCTCCCACATATAACCGTAGCCGCGGACCGTTACAATATGGGTCGGGTCCGCCGGCGAATCCTCAATTTTAATCCGCAGACGGCGGATATTCACATCCACAATCTTCAGCTCGCCCACATAGTGGTGTCCCCAGACCATTTCGAGCAGCTCATCGCGCGAAAGCGCCTTGCCGATGTTCTGCATGAACGCCTTAAGCAGACCGTATTCGATCTGCGTCAGCTCGATCTTCACACCGTTCTTGAGCACCTCGCGGGCACGCAGATTGAGCTTGAACGGACCGGACTTGATCACGTCATCCTCGGAGAACGGCGAACCGGATACGCGGCGGTACAGCGCGTCCACACGAGCCGCCAGTTCAATAACCGAAAACGGCTTGGTGACATAATCGTCCGCACCGTTCATCAGACCGGTTACCTTGTCCGCTTCCTGCGTGCGGGCGGTCAGCATGATAACGCCCGCCTGATAGCCCGCGCCGCGCATGGCGCGGCAGACCTCGTAGCCGTCGATACCGGGCAGCATAACATCCAGCACTGCAACCGCGATATCCTGATTTTCATGGTACTTTTCCAGTGCCATTTCGCCGGTTTCGGCCTCTATTACCTCGTAACCGCTGCGTTTCAGGTTGAGAACCAGAAAGGAGCGGATATTCTCTTCATCTTCCAGAACCAGAATTTTGCGCTTCATTGTAATATCCTCCTATACTTTTAGCGCTTATTGGTAACTGCCGCGTTTCTGCGGCGTTTGATGATTCTTAATTGTTCCACGCCTGGTTGACCAGCGAGAATCGGGCTTTGATCTCGTCTCCGGTCAGCGCCAGCTCGCTCTGCTCGCCTTCATTTGTCAGCTTGGCGAAGTAGATGGCCTGCGTGGTCTGTCCCAGCTGGATCAGATCGATGCGCTCGGCGTAGTATTCACGGTTGGAGCCGGTCGCGCAGTAAATGTTAAACAGCGGGATGGACATTTTGTTCTTGCGGTACTCAAAAAATTCCACATAGCTGAGTCCGCCGTCGTTTGCCTTGATTGCGGTGATGCGGTCATGCCATTTCTGGTCGATCAGCAGGCTCCACGCATCCGAAATGTTCTGATAAGTGGTTGCAACCTTGGTCGGAACCTTGCCGATGCCGTAGGCATACCAGTCGAGCATATACACCGCATCGGACGAGGATGTGTCCTTATAGCCCGCCATCAGCACTGCACGCGGCAGTTCGGTGATGCCGTCGCCGTTGACGTCGCTCGCGTAGACCGCCACCGGACGATAGGTGCTGTGGCTGGCGGTGTCCTCGCCGTCCAGTGCCAGATTGCGCAGCGTGCCGTTCGAGTAGACAAAAATATCAGTCGTCAGACCGGCGCCATTCGCCACCTTTTCCTCAGCAAACACAGCGGTCTTGCTGTCCTGCACACGGCCGGACTGCATGTGCTCAACCGCAGCCGCCCCCTGACTGGTCGCCGTCTCACCGGCCGGCAGCATGGAGCCGCTGTCATACTGATACAGGCGTGCCACGCGCTTGCCGGAGGTGTCGCTCGTGATCAGCAGCAGATCCTTTGCACCGTTGTCGGTCAGATCAGTCAGCTCCATAGCGGTATATTCGGTTTCGAGAATGATACCCGGCGTGCAGTTTTCGTCAAAATCGCACATGGTAAGCGCACCTGTTCCGTCGCCCGGCAGGCGCCAGGTGAGAACCATGCCGCGCTTGCCGCTCGGCTCAAGTACCGGAAATTCGACCGAACGCAATGCCGTTCCGCGGCCGTCGATCGTGCCGGTGCAGACGTAGCTGTCATCCTGCTTGCGGTAAACAGCTACCGTAAATTTGTTGCTCGTCGCCGAGGTGGCGCCGCGGAAAAACGTGATGGCCTCCTCCACGCCGTCGTTGTCCAGATCGGCAAGCTGAATAGACGAACGGTTTTCACCCTCGCTTGGCGAGGCGTAGGATACGCCCTGTGCAAGCTGCTTTTCCAGCTCAGTCTGCAGACTTTGGTAATTGCTGGATGGTTTGGGCGCGGCCAACAGCTCATCGCCCGATGGAAACACACAGCCGCCCAGCAGCAAAAGGAACAGCAGCGCCGGTAAAATTCGCAGTGATCTCATGGAGCTCTCCTACCTAAAATGATACAAATATTGGTTGACAGGTGCAGGCACCTATACATATTAAGTATAGCACATTCAGGCAGCGTGTGGTACTGAAATTTACGCAAATTTTGCAGGATTTCAAGCAGAAAGGGATAGAAAAAGGACGGACCAAAGGTCCGCCCTCAGGCTGTCGCGAAACTACAGCTTTGCCGACAAGAGGAACGGACCGTAGACCGTTCCTCTTGTCGGCCGAAATTTTCTCGCTCTATAGGTCAAAAATCCAAACGCTATCCTTGCGCGGCTTCTCGGCCGCGCTGCGTGGCACATATCCCCGGATTTTTAGAATTTGCACAGCAAATCCTATTTGATGTGCGCTATCGCGCGAATTAACTTTAAAAGGACGCATATAGTGCGTCCTTTGAGGCTGTCGAAAAACTATCGTTTTTCGAGCAGCCTCTCGATCGAAACCACGCTTTCGATCGAATGCTGAAGAAAAACCGCGTCCTCCGGACACATTTTTTCTTCCCTTGTATAAAAACCGAGGTACACGCCCCCGGTTTTTATGAATTTGCTGCGCAAATTCTATTTTATGCGTGCTGTCGCACGAAGCACAAAATAGAAATCTGACTTTTTCGACAAGCTGAAAAGGACGCACTATGTGCGTCCTTTTACGGGATTTCATCAGTATCTCAGCGGAATACCGCGCGGTTCAGCCTCACCGGCAGGCAACAGCGCCGCCGTGATGTCCGGCCGGTGTGTTTCGATAAAGTTTACGCCTTTGCGGATGAGTTCCGCAAGCGTATTGGGATCGTCCGTGCACCGGCTCATGGTGAACAGCCCCGCCTGTCGGCACGCCGAAACCAGCCGCTCGGACAAATCCTTCGGCTCGGCCCGCAGACCGAACAGGCCGGTTGTCTGCGCGGCATTGACCAGCGCGTCAATCTCGCTCGGCAGATTGGGCATCTCACCCATGATATGTAAATCCGGATTGGCAGACGCAACACGAGCCGCTTCCACCAGCCCCAGACCGATGATGATCGTGTCATCCAGACAATCCGCATACCGCAGCGTCATACGCAGCTGCCGCAGCATGGTCTGATCGTGCACGGTGATGGCAATCTTGCCCTGACAGGTGCGTGCCAGCTCGATCGCCTGACTAACCGGCGTCAGCTGCGGCGCCGCCTGATGCAGCTCCGCGTAGCTGTAATCGCGGACGGGCAGCCTCGTGCCGTCGGGCGCGGCAACACAGCCGTCCGACGAAAGCACAGCAATACCGTCCGATGACATGGCAATCGAAAAACAGCAGCCTTTTGCGCCCTCGTCGTTGCCGGCCAGAATGGATTCCAGTCCGCCGCGTTCGGTATCCATGCAGCCGTCCGCAGACAGGACAAAAGTCTCCTTATTGGTATAGTACAATACCGATCCTCTCCCTCTGTTACAGGGTCTCCGGAGCCTCGTACTCTACGCCCTGCGTATCCACGGTAACGGACTTCATCTTCTGCTCCTCGCGCGGACGGTCGTGCCAGTCGCGCTTGGTGTTGACGATGGCATCAACAATGTCCATGCCGTCGATAACCATGCCGAAGGAAGCATACTGACCGTCCAGATGCGGTGCGTCCTCGGTCATAATAAAGAACTGGCTGCCTGCGGAGTCCGGTGCAGCGGTACGCGCCATAGACAGAACACCGCGGGTGTGGTTCAGATCATTCTGGAAGCCGTTTGCGGTAAACTCGCCGCGGATCTCATAACCGGGGCCGCCCATGCCGGTGCCTTCCGGGTCACCGCCCTGAATCATAAAGCCCGGGATGACACGATGGAAGATCGTGCCGTCATAAAAGCCCTTCTGCACCAGAGAAACAAAGTTGCGAACCGTGTTCGGTGCAACTTCCGGGTACAGCTCTGCGCGGATTACGCCGCCGTTTTCCATTTCAATCGTAACGATAGGATTGCTCATTGGTATCAACTCCATAATTTTTATCATTTTGCAGCATATGCACAGCCGAGCTGTACATATATGTACTTCTATTGTAGCAAATTTGGAGTAGAACGGCAAGTGGTGTTTGTCGAACAGCGGCAGCTGTCCATTATTTTGCGCTGAGCAACCGGGGCACTTGAACCGTGCAGGCGGTTCACCCTGTCCAGGCATGGTGTTTTTCGCTGAAATTCAGCAGGGAATTGCCGTGTCCGCGGCGGGGACAAAAAGGAAGGGACACCTGCGGTTTGCCCGTAGGCTGCTAAACCTTGTTTCCGCGCCGTGCGCGGATTAAATGAGTGCCCTTCCTTTTTGAACGCCTACCTTTTCCTTATTAGATAGTCTGGCGCAAATCAGAGAGCGGCGACCACTCCGCAGGATACCGCTGTAAAAACCTGTCACAAAAACTGGTAATCCACTTTATCCACAGGACTTTCCACAGGGTATCTGGGGATAACCTTGTGCATAAAGTGGATAACTTTTTGTATACACCCTCGCAAGCCGCCGTATATCTCGTTTTTTCGACTACGCATTGTAATATCGGCTGTGGAAAAACCACCGCTGCATAATCCACCGCACCTTGTGGAAAACTTGTGATCAGGGCAAATTCACCACTTCAGGAGGGATCATCTATGTCCGAAGAAACCCCGTCCATTGCCGCGCCGGAGCAGAATGCCATCGCGGAAACCGGCTCGATTACGGCAAAAACAGCGCGCGGAACGATACACTGCATCACCATTGTCGGCCAGATCGAGGGCCACATGGAACTGCCCGCACAGAACAAAACCACCAAGTACGAGCACCTCATCCCGCAGATTGCGGCAGTTGAGCAGGCCGACGAAATCGACGGTCTGCTCGTGCTGCTCAACACGGTCGGTGGCGATGTGGAAGCCGGACTTGCCATCGCTGAGCTGATCGCGGGCATGAAAAAGCCGACCGTGTCGCTCGTGCTCGGCGGCGGGCATTCGATCGGTGTACCGCTGGCCGTTGCCGCCAAAAAGAGCTTTATCGCCGTTTCCGCCGCCATGACCATTCATCCGGTGCGGATGAACGGCACGATCATTGCTGTGCCGCAAGCGTTCGAGTATCTGGCGAAAATTCAGGAGCGCATCGTGGATTTCATCACCTCGCACTCACACATCACCGCCGAACGTCTGCAGCAGCTTATGCGCGAAACCGGTCAGCTGACCGCCGATGTCGGCACCGTGATCTCCGGCAATCAGGCCGCCGCACTCGGACTGATTGATGCGGTCGGCACGCTTTCGGATGCGCTGGAAGCGCTCTATACGATGATTGGCGAGCACAAAATGCAAAAAAGAGACGGTAAATAACCGTCTCTCTGTCTGTCTTTTGCATTATACGCTCTGTTTTTTCCGTTCCGGCAGCTGTGCCAGCACGATAGCGCCAAACATCAGCACACAGCCGAAAATCTCTCGGCCGGACAGCGCCTGACCGAGAATAAGCCAGCCTGCGATAACCGAGATAACCGACTCCAGACTCATGATAAGCGATGCCACCGCCGGGTTCATGCCCTTCTGACCGACAATCTGCAGGGTATACCCCACGCCGGACGACATCGCGCCTGCGTACAGAATCGGCTTCCACGCGGCAAGGATGTTCGCCCAGGTGGGATGCTCGAAAATCAGCATGCCGACACCCGCAACGAGTGCGCAGACCCAGAACTGAATGCACGCCATCTTCACGCCATCCACCAGCGGCGAAAAATGGTCAATAACCAGAATGTGGATAGAAAACAGCAGCGCGCACGCCAGTCCGATCAAATCGCCCTTGGCAAAACCGAAGCTGCCGCCCGCCATGCACAGGAAATACAGGCCGAGCAGCGCCAGCGCAACACCGCACCAGTGCTTAAGTCCGCACTTGCGGCCAAACAGCATGCCGAGCAGCGGCACGATCAGAATGTAGCACGCGGTCAGGAATCCGGCCTTGCCGACCAGAATATACAGCAGCGCAATCTGCTGGATGGTGCTGGCAATGCTCAGGATCAAGCCGCAGCATGCACCGCCGATCAGTAAGATTTTCCGACCTTTCCAGCGCTCTTGCGGCGTTTCACCGCTGTGAATCGAGCTGTTTCTATTCAGCACCGCAATGACCGGCAGCAGCACCACACCGCCGATGATGCTTCTCGAGCAGACGTAGGTCATCGGTCCGACATACTGCATGCCGACGCTCTGCGCCACAAAGGCCACACCCCAAATCGTGGCCGTCAGCAGCAGAAGCAAAGAGTTTCGCAGCTTCATACCCGTTTTTCTCCCTTATTTTGCAGAATTTTTCATAAAAAAAGAACCGCTTATAAGCGGTTCTTCATGGAGCTGCTAACCAGATTTGAACTGGTGACCTCATCCTTACCAAGGATGCACTCTACCGACTGAGCTATAGCAGCATTGGCAGGGGCAGTAGGGATCGAACCCACGGCACTCGGTTTTGGAGACCGATGCTCTACCAGCTGAGCTATACCCCTATAAAGTGGCTCCTCAAGTTGGACTCGAACCAACGACCCTGCGGTTAACAGCCGCATGCTCTACCAACTGAGCTATTGAGGAATATAAAATGCTGGTACACGCTGTTTGGATGGTTTATCGCAATCAGCTTGTATATTATAGCGCGGATACAGCTTATTTGTCAATAGGTTTTGCAAAATTTTTTCGCAAGTTTTTTGCTTCCGCGCAGAATGTCAAAAAGGGACCCTCTCGGGTCCCTTTTAGACTTTATTCAGTAACTTTCGTGCCGGTAACGATCGCCTTCGACGAACCGGTGAGTTTTTTACCGGTATACGGCGTGTTGATTCCCTTGGATTTATACGTTTCGTATACCTTCTCAGTATCCCAGTCCAGCAGCACCAGACGGGCGAAATTGCCTGCCTGCACAGCACGGTCGGTCAGACCGTAAATCTCGGCAGGAGTCTTACTCATGCGGTCAACAAGCTGCATCGGCGTGAGCTTGCCGGTCTGAACAAGGTAAGTATTGCACACCGAGAACGCGGTTTCCAGGCCGGTGATGCCGGACGGCGCCTTTGCGAACTCGCGGGCCTTCTCCTCCGCGGTGTGCGGCGCATGGTCGGTTGCCACCATGTCGATGGTGCCGTCCGCCAGAGCCGCAATCAGCGCCTGACGGTCAGCCTCCTTGCGGAGCGGCGGATTCATGCGCGCATAAGTGCCGTGTGCCGGCACATCATCCTCGGTCAGCGACAGATGATGCGGCGTGACCTCGGCGTAAATCTTCGCGCCCATCGCCTTGCCCGCTCGAATGAGCGCGACCGACTGCGCGGACGAAACGTGCTGGAACAGCACGCGCGCACCGGTATCGAGCGCCAGCGCAATGTCACGGCCGATCATTGCAGATTCCGCGCTCGCCATTGCGCCCGGTACGCCGAAATGCTTGGCGGCCTCCGAGCCGTAGTTGACACCCGGAGACGGCACGAGTGACGGCTCCTCCTCGTGAAACGAGAGCAGCGTGCCGCGCTTGGCGGCTTCCGCCATGGCGGTGCGGCACAGCGCCGCACTCGTCAGGTTGATGCCGTCGTCGGTCAGGCACGGCGCACCCGCTTCGAGCAGTGCGTCAAAGTCGGTCAGCTCCTGCCCTTTCAGGCCCTTGGTGACCGAGCCTGCCTGCAAAACCTGCACCGGACAGTCCTTCGCCTTGTCGGTAACGTAGCGGATGATCTCGGGTGTATCGCAGGTCGGCACGGTGTTCGCCATGCAGATTACCGTGGCGTAGCCGCCCGCGGCTGCCGCCGCCGCACCGGTCAGCACGTCTTCCTTCTGGGTCTGACCCGGATCGCGGAAGTGAACGTGTCCGTCCACAAAGCCGGGAGAAACCGTCAGCCCGCTCGCGTCATACACCGTGCAGCCCGCGGGCGCGTCGATGTGCTCAGCCACCTGCGCGATAACGCCGTCGTCACCGATCAGCACATCACGCAGCGCATCCATCTGCGTATACGGGTCGAGAACCCGTCCGTTTTGAATCAACAGCATGGTAAAACCTCCGTTTTATCTCGTTTAATCGCGGTAGAACGCACCAAATCCCTTGTATGCCATATACAGATCCAGCTTGGCAATGCACTCGAACGGTGCGTGCATGGAGAGCACCGGAACGCCTGCGTCTACGGTGTCAATGTTGCGGTTTGCGAGGTACATGGCAACCGTGCCGCCGCCGCCCTGATCGACCTTGCCAAGCTGACCGGTCTGCCAGATAACACCCGCCTTGTCAAAGATGCAGCGGATGCGCGCCATCAGCTCAGCGGTTGCATCCGAGGTGCCGGACTTGCCGCGTGCGCCCGTGTACTTGACGAGCGCGAAGCCGCAGTTTGCGCGCGCATCGTTGCGCTTCTCGGAGACCTCCGGATAGTTGGGGTCAAAGGCGTTGCAGACATCGGCAGACAGGCAGACCGAGTTCTCGAAGCACTCATCGAGCAGCACATCCTGTGCGCGGCAGAGGTCGGCCATAAAGGTGTCGAACGCGCGGGACTGCATGCCGGTTACGCCGTCCGAGCCGATCTCCTCCTTGTCCACCAGCAGGCATACGCCGGTATGTGCCGGAGTCTCGGTCAGGTCGAACAGAGAGGTTGCTGCCGGATAGGAGCAAACGCGGTCGTCGTGGCCGTACGCGCCGACAAACGAGCGGTCAAAACCGATATCGCAAGCATTGAACGCCGGAACGCAGCACAGCTCTGCAGACAGGAAATCCGCTTCGGTCATGCCGTACTCGCGGTTAAGGTGCTCCATAATGGCGAGTTTGATCTTCTCGCTGCACTTTTCGTCCACGGTTTCGCTCGGAACCGAGCCGATGAGGATGTTCAGACCCTCGCCCTTGATCACCTCGGTCGCCTTGCGGGTCATCTGCTCGGTGGCAAGGTGCGGCAGCAGGTCGGTGATAACGAACTTCGGGTCGGTCGGCTTGTCGCCTACGCGCACCTGCACGCGCTTGACCTCGCCGTTCTCGCAGACGCAGACAACGCCGCGCAGCTCGAGCGGAATTGCGGTCCACTGATACTTCTTGATGCCGCCGTAGTAGTGGGTCTTGAAGAACGCCATGCCGTTGTCCTCGTACAGCGGCACGGTGCGGATGTCAACGCGCGGTGCATCGAGGTGAGCAGCAGTCAGACGCACGCCCTCGGCCAGACTCTGATTGCCGATAACAGCCAGCATAATGCACTTGTGGCGGTTGATGCGGTAAATCTTGTCACCCGGACGAAGCGTGTCATCACGCGTCCAGGCACGGAAGCCCTTACTCTCAGCCATGCGGGCGATTTCCAGCACGGCGTCACGCTCGGTTTTGCTCTCGTCGAGGAATTTTTTGTAACCCTCGGCGTAGGTCTGAATGCCCTGCTTGTCCTCGTCGGTCAAACGGTCAAAGCCGGTCTTTTTGTCGTAAAAAAGCTGTTCGGAAGTCATGTTGCATTCTCCTTTTTTAATCCGAATCACTTAATGAGTTGACTGTATAAAGCATCGGTGTCCCGATAGAGTGCATCGAGATCGCCGTTGTTTTCGATGATAAAATCGCATTTTTCGCGGTAAAACGCGTCGTTCGGCTGCGCGTCGATGCGGGCGCGTGCGGCTTCATCGGACAGACCGTCCCGCTCGATGATACGGGCAACGCGCGTGTCGTGCGGCGCGAGCACAGCGACGATTTTGTCGCAGAAGTCGTCCGCACCGGCTTCAAACAGGGTCGGCGCATCGTACAGCACGATCGGACACGCGCTCTGCGCGTGAATCGCATCGAGAGACGCCTTGCGGATATACGGTGTGGTGATTTCGTTGAGCTGCTGCAGCTTTGCAGGGTCGGAAAACACGATTTTCGCGAGTTTCGGACGGTCAAGTACGCCGTTCGCGTCGGTTACGCCGCCGAAGGCGGTATCGAGCGCGGACAGCATTTCGCGGTTCTCCGCACAGAGCGTGCGGTACACCGCGTCCGCGTCCACCCAGCCCGCGCCGAGAGCGCGCATACGCGCGGCAACCGTGCCTTTGCCGGTGCCGCTGCCGCCGGTCAAGCCGATGATTTTCATTAGTTTCACTTCCTCATTGGGATTCTATGCGTGGGATCGAATCGGTTATTATTGTTAGCTTGCAATTGGGTTTTCTGCGCCCGCAGAACTGGGAATGGGAGCCGTCCGGACGGCCGGGAGGTCCAAAAGGATAGACACCAAGGTTTCTATCCTCTTGGGACTCCAGTTTCCTTTTATTTCTTAGTCTGGCGCAGACCAGAGAGCGGCGACCGCTCCGAAAAGGGGTACGGCAGTCGGGTTACCGTTGCGTTTATTTCGTAAAATATTCGCAGTTCACAGACAGCGTACTGCTACACATACGGTTTACTCTACGCAGGTGCGACACAAGGTGAATTGCCCGAAGGGCAAGAGAGGGTCCCCTGGGGGATAGCAGTGCCGCACAAATTTTTAGCACGTTGTAACAGACGGCACCTGCGAATTTAGACATTCGGTACAATTTATCTTCGCAGGTGCTGGATGTAATATCCAGACTTACGAGTTGTGCGGCACTGTTATGCCGCACTCTGCGGAGAGCAGCCGACCTGTGTAGCAGTAATTTATCTGACACTGCGAATAAGTCTCGACATGGGAGCACACTGTGCTCCCCTACGGTAGAAAAAATCCTCTGCCGTTCCCTTATAGTCTCAGCTCTGCAAATTTCGCCGTGCCCTCTCAGGGAAAAGGGGTGATTCACAAGAGGGTGGAAAACCGCAGTTTTTCAAAAGCAGTTTCCCTTCAATTATACGAAAAGTTCAAAGGTAGAACAAAAGTATAGCATTTCCCCTTTAAAATGCTTACAGTCTGTAATTTTGAAATCAGAAGTTTCAATAATGCAGTGTAAAGGATCTACGAAAAGCACCGTTTCAGGCCGTTTCAAAATTATAGTAGCCGAAATCTCTGGTGTCATTTGTGGTGTCAAAATCCAGGTGGCAGCAGCAGCTAACATGAAATGACACTATTTTAACGAAATTGATGTCATTTTTTAGATGATCTCGTCCGTATATCTAAGATGGGGATGGGCGAGTTTGCATTAAAATAAAGATTTAAGGCTCTAGTCTCCCTGTGTAAAAATTGATTAAATTTCCAAAATATGCAAAAACTGTTTGATAAAATCCACTGCATCTTTTAACAAGGGCCACAGCTTTGGTGCGTTGACGGATATCGAGCAAATTTGTGAAACCTTTGATAGCATATCAGAGAATCGTGATTTTTTCTTGTCCGTTTTACTTTCATGTGCCAATTCTCTTAAATCGACTTCTACTTTAGATAGTAGTTCCAGAACCTCTTTTTCCTTAACTACGTTGCTACGTTTTGCCGAATTAAATCCATATTGCACTTTTTCAAAAAGCGCCTCTAACTCATCGTTTTCGCCTTCAAAATATCCATCAAATTCACCGGCAACGACTTTTTCTTTTATTTGATTTACATCTTGCTGAATAGACTGCGGATTTAATGTCGAATCGGATTCTGTATAAAATAAAATATTATTTTGGTTTGCCATTGATATTCCTTCATTATTTTGAATATTTCCAACATTCCCGTTGATAACTATTCCCATATTAGATTCCTCCGTGATTATCCCTTCACGATACCATAATAATCTTCTCAATTCATCACAAGTTGTTGAATCGCTATAATCTTTCAATATTTTGGTGATTTCCCCGCTTTCTTTTTCATGATCAATTAGAATTTGAATAAATAGTATCACCAAGGGTAACTGTTTATCATCGTTCTCATCTAATTCTAAAAATGCACTTGCTATTGGATATAACATTTCCCCTAATGGATAATGTGCACTACAAATGCCTCTTAATATACCCATTTGCACAACTTGAGGGTAAATCAGAAAGTCTTCAAGAATATTTATAATATGATCCACATTTTCTTGAATATAATTTTCATCTTTAAATAATCCTGTATAGTACCATGCTAGACTTTTAGATGGTAATTTTTTTGCATCATATGGATTGATTTCAATTACTTTTACATTGACTTTTTCTAAAGTAGAAAAGGCCCATAAAGCATATCTTTGAATGCTGGTATCTTGCAACAAAGAATTCATCACGTTAGCGTTGATCAAATTCGAATAATCTCTCTTTTTTTGTCGATTATAATTACAGCCAAAAACTTTGGTTAACCACATTTTAGACAGAAAATCTTCCCCATCAACAATATGATTGATTTCTTGAGCGTTAAGCATATTTGAATTTGAAGAAAACAAGGTAGAGCATAAAGTATATGTTTGCTGTGATATTTTTGTATCTGGACATTTTTTATATAACTCGTGAAGCATATCCGAGTTATAAGATCTTGACACAATCGCCAATATCCAACTAATATTTTCTGCATCTTTTTCGAATCCAGATTTCAAGTTATGAATGCAACGATTTACCAATGCACGATTTTGTTTGTAAACAATGAGGTGATATGCCCATTTCCTGATTTTATAATCATCGTTCTGAACAACATCATATAGTACTGCACATAAATCTTTTGAACAGACATTATTCATACGTTGACCATATTCTAACTTAGTAATAAGATTCTGTAATGCAATTTTTATCAGTTGATTGTTGTTAGATACCAGATTTTTTCGTATTGAATCATATTCGGCCTTAGTGATATAAAATCCTCGCATTCCTAGCATAATGACCTCCATCATCATATCTAAAAATACGACACCCCGATCTTCAATTTTATGGAATTTATATCATAGCTCAATGATATACCATAAAAACTTAGATTAGGGTGCCACAGATATAATAATTATGGTGATATGAATCAAGGATTTATTTCTTTCTCACGTTTTTTGAAATCTAAATATCTTTCATAGTAATGAGTGGCTACTGCACTCTTCATATCAAAAGACTCAGTTTTATTGAAATAAATCCTTGTTTCTTTTTCATTAATAACAGTTTTTAAAACTTTTATCATGCCGATGCAACCCTGTTCTTTAACGATTAATGGAATTTGGAAACCTATTGGATAAATGCGTTTTTCACTCTTTATTGTATAGAATAGGTTTTCTTGCTCTTCAAGTATTTTATTTTCATTAGCGACAACCATAAACCAATTAAACTCAATAATCATACCCATGTAGCAAATCTCCTTTGAAATATCTTTTGATGTTAGAAATTATGTTAAAATTCTGTATTCTGCTTTTTCTAATAAAAGGATATCTTAGATTGCCTTTTTTGTCAAGGTGAATCATGTGTGACAAAAATATTATGTAGAAAGAATAAGTTTATGAACAACCGAACAATCCACCGAACCGCCCTGTCCGGGCGGTTATTTTTATGCCCTGAGATCGTCACTCACCATGCCCGCCCGCCGCCGGGATCTGTGCAGGCCATCAACCAACCATCAAAAGGAGGACAGCTTATGTACTATCACACCTGCCCCTACTGCGGGGCGAATTTGGACCCGGACGAACGCTGTGACTGCTTCTCCCGCATCCGTGGGAAATCCCCAAAGTGGAACAGCATGGACGGCGTGCGGGCGCGGGGGCGCAAGAGGTCCGGCCGTGTCCGCACTTAAACTCGGCAGTCTCTTTGACGGCATCGGCGTGTTCCCTCTCGCCGCGTCCCGCTGTGGCATTGTCCCCGTGTGGGCCAGCGAGATCGCCAGAGCGCCGGTATCCATCACCAAGCGGCATTTCCCTGAAATGCTGCATCTGGGCGATATTACGCAGATAGACGGCGGCAAAATACCGCCCGTGGATGTGGTCACGTTCGGCTCGCCGTGCCAAAATCTGTCGCAGATCGGCAACCGTACCGGTCTGGCAGGCAGTAAATCCGGCCTGTTCTATCAGGCCATGCGTATTATTGAGGAAATGAGGAATGCAACAGATAACCGGTATCCAGCTTTCGCTGTCTGGGAGAACGTCGCGGGAGCTTTTGTGTCAAATGACCGGCTGGATTTTGCAGCCGTGCTCCACGCATTCACAGGTACCGAGATTCCAATGCCTGATAGTGGTATCTGGGCGCACGCCGGAATGGTGCGAGGGGGACGGGCTGATACCGCTTGGCGGCTCATGGACGCCCAGTATTGGGGAGAACCCGCTCTTTCGCAGCGTAGGCGGCGGGTGTTCGTCGTGGCGGATTTTGCAGGAGAACGTGCCGCAGAAGTATTATTTAAGCCCCGCAGTATGCTCCCGTATCCTGCGCCTTGCGGCGAAAGCAGGCTGCCCGCCGCCCGCGGAGATCGAATACCTGCTGCTCAAGCAGGGCGGCAGGTACCCGTCGTGCGTCCCTTCCAGCTCCGGCGGATGCGGTCAATGGCAAAGCAGGGCGATCAAAAAGGTTTCCGCACGTGTTTCGGCAGAAACGGCGAACCCTTCCCAACTTTGCTTGCCAGTGTAGGTCAGCCCTTCGCATTCTGGTATGAGGGAAAAGAGCAGGACGGTTTTATCCGTGACCTTACGCCCTTGGAATGTGAACGGCTCATGGGCCTGCCCGAGGGCTGGACGGCATACGGCTGCAAGGATGAACCCATCAGCAACCATGCCCGCTGCTTTGCGCTCGGCAACGCGATCGCCCTGCCCTGCGCGGAGTATATCATGGCGGGTATCGCAGAAGTAATGACAGAATAAACCATAACAGCAGTTTGGAGGTAACATTATGAATTTACTGTTTGTAGTCCCGGACAAGGAAAAAGACCTTGGCAATCTGGAATTTGGCGGGCCGGAACAGGCCAGCCGTGAAGATAAAAAGCGTGTCGGGCGGCAGGAAGTTGTTGTCCAGCGGCGGTACAAGCTGTTTTCGGATGTACAGCGTGCGGACGATATCGAAGTCGTGATCCCGGCGCAGGCGGGCGAAAAACATTTTGACTATATGGAGCCGGTGCAGCTTGTCAACCCGTGGGTGACGGCGGAAGGTTACGCGATCAACGGGAATGGTTATATAGATTTTATTATCCACGCGGATGATATCATCAAGGCGTAAGGAAGAAAGGACGGGTATTGTTTATGGCAAGATTCGGAAATGGATTTACAGGGAGACATGTCCCTACGCTGGGTGAGCTGCGCTTTTCTTCCATGCGCCGTGAGGTCTATGTGCAGAATGAGGACGGTACGCGGTCGGATGTGGTAAAAGAACGTACCTACGATCTGAAAAGCAAAACGCAGGGCCGCATGATCCAGGTGAGTATCCCGGCCAGCGTCCCGGTCCGGGACTATCCGTATAATGCGGTGGTAGACCTCGTGGGCGCGAAATTCGGCGCTGTGGCGCACGCGACGTTCGGCGACAACGCAGATGTAGACTGGTATATCAAGGCGGAGGATATCGTATTGGTCAAGCCCGAACCGGCTTCTGCGCCGAACAGCGGGCAGCCCGCCCAGCCGCGCAAGGACAACCCGCCGGAGAAGAAAGCGTAAGTGATATGAAGCTTTTCCGGTATCGCGGCAAGCGTATCCGTCCGGCAGATAGGGATTTGGTGTTCCGGTCTGCCTGTTGTGTGGTGCTTCCGGTGTTCCTTGCGGCTTTCGCTTTACTCAACTTGAAAACCATCCTGCAAACAGACTGGCGCAGGCTGTTCATGCTGGGCGTCGGCGGCTTTGGTTGGCATATGCCGTATCTGCTGCTCAGTAGTATTGTGTCGGCGGCGGTTGCTGGGACAGTGCTTGTCCTGCTGTACCGTCTATTCCCGGATGTCGTGCGGCAGCTCATGCACCGTCAAAAGCTGGCGCGCATGGTGCTCGAAAATCAGTGGTACGAGCAGGCCGAACGGACAAAGCAGGACGGCTTTTTCAAGGATTTACCCAGTCCGGATACAAAAACGAAGATAGCCCGTTTTCCACGGATGTATTACCGCATGGAAAACGGGCTTTTGCATTTTCAAGTGGAAATCACGATGGGGAAATATCAGGAACCGCTGCTTCATCTGGAAACCAAGCTGGAAAGCGGCCTGTACTGCGAGCTGGTCAGCCGCGAGCTGCGGGACGGGTATGTGGAATATACCCTGCTTTATGACATGGTGGCAAACCGTATCCCGATTGCCGAAGCGAAAGCCGAGGGCGGGCGTCTACGGCTGATGAAGAACGTCTGGTGGGAGTATGACACGCTCCCGCACATGCTGATCGCAGGCGGTACGGGCGGCGGCAAGACGTATTTCATCCTGACGATCATCCAGGCGCTTTTACAGACCGATGCTGTGCTGCATATTTTAGACCCGAAAAATGCTGATCTGGCAGACCTGTCTACTGTGATGCCGGAGGTGTATTACCGCAAGGAGGATATTGCTGCCGGTGTCAGCCGGTTTTGCGACAGGATGATGCAGCGAAGCGAAAGCATGAAATCCATGCAGGGCTATAAGACCGGCGAGAACTACGCCTATCTCAGCTTGGAACCGCACTTTTTGATATTCGACGAATACGTCGCGTTCATGGAAATGCTGAACACGCGCGAACGTGAGGACGTATTAAACAAGCTCAAGCAGATTGTCATGCTGGGACGGCAGGTGGGATTCTTCCTGATCCTCGCCTGCCAGCGCCCGGATGCAAAGTATCTCGGTGACGGTATCCGTGACCAGTTTAACTTCCGTGTCGCGCTGGGGCGTATGTCCGAGCTGGGATACAGCATGATGTTCGGTGAAGTGAAGAAAGAGTTTTTCTTCAAGAACGTCAAGGGGTGCGGCTATGCAGATACCGGTAAGGGTGTCATTACCGAGTTTTATACGCCGGTCGTACCCAAAGGGTATGACTTCCTAAGGGAGATCGGCACACTGGCGGCTGGACTAAAGCAAGTGTGTTCAGATAGGGATATAATGGAGGATTTGCAGTGAATGACAAAGTAGAACGCTTCGTTACAACAAAGGATAGGGACGAAAATATTACGGGAATGGTGCTGTTTCCATACAATGAGGACAAGATAGCAACATGGTTTCATGTAAACGAGCTGGATGAATTGCAGTTCGTAGGAGGTTCGGCATCTGATCTCACCGTACCGGAATTTAATCAGGTCATGCGGGAAGCAGACGGACGGATGCAGAAGGTCGAAAGCAGTATTGACGCTGCTGTGCGTTTCCTTGAAGCGAAGATGCGGGATAATCCGGAGCAGAAAAAAGTTTCCGAAATGGTCTGGCTGGGGTTTGAGGATGCGGCAGTGTGGGAGTTCTGTATGCAGGACAGTTACCGTCCAGCGGATGAGCATGTCGAACTTTCCTTTTCCGGCATACTCCTGCAAGTGACATACCATGTATAGCATTTCTGTCTGCACGCCCCGCCCTGCCGCGCGCGGTGTGCAGCGCGAAAGCCGCCAGCGCGGCAAGGGCGGATGGCGGGCGCGGCGAAGCCGCGCCCGCGTGCCTGAACCCCCTGTATCTAACAGGGGGGTACAAATCGCCAATGGCCAGCCGCTTTACAAAGTAGAAACCCTGATGCCGTCTGGATTTTGGGCTTTTAAGGGTTATGTCAAAAACGGGCGTCAATGTCACATGACGCAGAAAGGAGACCATCTCATGGAAAACAACGAATGGATTTGGCATTTCCGTGAAGAACGGGAACGCAACGGTATTTCGCGCAAGGCGGTTGCCGCTGTTGCAGGTATTTCGCGTGAATACCTGTGCCGTCTGGAAACCGGAAAGCTGCCGGTGACAGACAAGACAAGGAAAAGGCTCGCCGCGGCGCTCAAGACCCTGTACCCAGACCCGCTTAACCTGATGATCGACTATGTGCGGGTGCGCTTCCCTACGATGGACGCAAGGCATATTATTGAAGATGTGCTGCGGCTCAAAATGAACTATATGGCGCAGGAAGATCACGGGCTTTATTCCTATTCCAGTATGTATGTGCTGGGCGATATTGCGGTCATGACTTCACCGATGGAGGAAAAAGGTGTGCTGCTTGAGCTTAAAGGCAAGGGCTGCCGCCAATTTGAAGCCTATCTGGATGGACAGAAAAGAAGCTGGATTGAATTGTTCCGGATGTTTCTCGATGAAAAAGCGGTTTTCAAGCGGATAGACCTTGCAATCAATGATCGGGCGGGGATTTTGGATATCCCCTATCTGTGTGATAAATGCGACCGCGGGGAATGTATCTCGGTATTCCGCAGTTTCAAGGCGTACCGCACGGGCGGGCTTGCACATCTGCGGGAGGAAAACAAGGAAAGCATGGGTGCGACGCTGTATATCGGCTCGATGCAGTCTGACTTGTATTTCTGCATTTACGAAAAGGCATATGAACAGCTTGTGAAAAAAGGAATCCCCGTTGAAGATGCGGAAGTCAAAAACCGGTTTGAAATCCGGCTCAAAAACGACCGTGCTTTCTATGCGGTTTATGATCTGGTGTCTAACGAAAGCCCCGAAGATACTGCATTCGGCATCATCAACCGGTATGTCCGGTTCGTGGATAGGGATAGCCGTAAGCCGCCCGAAGATTGGCCGCTGAATCATATGTGGTCGGTGTTTATTGGGGAACATCGTGACCGGCTCAAACTGACGACTGACCCTGAGCCGTACAGCCTTGAAAAAACGCTGAACTGGCTGTCCCATCAGGTCGCGCCGTCGTGGAAGATGCTGCTGGAGTTAGACCGCAAATGCGGGACAAATATCATGGAAGAAATGCTTGCGGCAACCGAGCTGGCAGATAAGCACCGCAAGATCATTGAACAGCAGCTTCAGGAAATCGGGGATGTTGTAATTACAGAATAAAATGCAAGCAAAAGTTTAATTACAAGCGGAATGGAGGAATATTAGCCTATGAATTTCGGCGTCAACCTTTACAACTGGTTTCTTACGAACGCCCAGTCTCTTGTGCTTATGGCGATCGTGGTGATTGGTATTTATCTCGGCTTTAAGCGCGAGTTTTCCAAGCTCATTGGTTTTCTGGTCGTGTCGCTGATCGCGGTCGGCCTTGTATTCAATGCGGCAGGCGTGAAAGACGTTCTGCTCACGCTGTTCAATCAGATCATCGGCGCATAAGGAATGGGGTGTGGATGTGCGCTATCGTCAAAACCGTATCAAGATGCTGCGCAGGGCGCGTGGTATCACAGTAAAACGACTTGCGGTACTGGTAGGCGTATCACAGAGTATGCTTACAAACTATGAAAATGGAAGCAGTATACCGAGAGATCAGGAAGTATGGGACAGGCTCGCAGTGTATTTCGGTGTGTCTGTCCCTTATCTCATGGGCTTTTGAGTTTGATGTAACGGCTGGTTTCAATGTGAGACCGGCCGTTTTTATGCCTGCATGGTGGAGGTGAGAATGGATTATGGAAGAAATGCGGGTATATGTAGCGAACCTCGGCAAATACAACGAGGGCGAGCTTGTCGGCGACTGGTTTGAACCGCCCATAGACTATGACGAAATGGCGGAGCGCATCGGCCTGAACGAATTTTACGAGGAATACGCCATCCACGACTACGAGCTGCCCTTTGAGATAGACGAGTACACGCCTATTGAGGAAGTCAACCGCCTGTGTGAAATGGTGGAGGATTTGCCGGAGTATATCCAGGATAATTTACGTGAACTGCAAGGCTATTTCAGCAGTATTGAGGATTTGTGCGACCATCAGGACGACATTATCTATTACCCCGGCTGCGAAGATATGGCGGATGTAGCGCGTCAAATGGTGGAGGAAGGTTATATCTCCGTACCAGACCACCTGATATACTACTTTGACTATGAAGCGTATGGGCGCGACTTATCTATGGAGGGTACGTTTGTTGAAACGCGGAATGGTGTGTTTGAGATCGCAGTTTAACCGTTTTCTCTTTCGCCCGCCGCTGTGAGAATGGTGTGGGGGTGTGTCCGGCTGTGGGTAACTGCATGGCAGTTATCCATAACCGGGCGCAGGGGGCGAGGAAAGACGCAGGCGGCGTGGGGCTCGTTCCTCGCCC
>NZ_QUDG01000009.1:94441-124507 GCF_003474415.1 Butyricicoccus sp. AM05-1
CGCCCCCTTACCCATATATTTTTGGAAAACAGGAGTTAGAACAAATGAATCATACTAAAGATGCCCGCCGTATCGGCCTTGTCGATGTGGACGGGCACAACGGTTTCCCGAACCTTGCGTTGATGCGGATTTCTGCATGGCACAAGGCACTGGGTGATATGGTCGAGTGGTGGGACGGGATGCTGCCCTATGACCGCATCTATATGAGCAAGGTGTTTACCTTTTCACCGGATAACGATACGGTCATGCAGTCGGATGAGATCATCAGGGGCGGTACCGGGTACAGGGATTACGGCAGCCTGCCGGAGGAAATAGAAGCCATGCCGCCGGACTACTCGATTTACCCGCGTTACCCGTATGCTGTCGGTTTCCTTACGCGCGGCTGTATCCGTTCCTGCCCGTGGTGTATCGTCCCGCGCAAAGAGGGCGGCATCCGCCCTGCCGCGACATGGCAGGAGATCAAGCGTCCGGACAGCCGGACGATCATTTTTTTGGACAATAATGTGCTGGCGCACGAGCACGGTTTGCAACAGATAGAGGAAATGGGCCATGCGGATGTGAAAGTGGATTTCAACCAAGGGTTAGACACCCGGCTTATTACACCGGAGATCGCCGCAATGCTCGCTAAGCTGCATTGGGTGAAGTATGTGCGGCTGTCCTGTGATACGTCTGATATGCTGCCTGTGATCGCGCAGGCCGTCGCCTATCTGCGGGAAGCCGGTATCGGTACACACCGCCTGTGGTCGTATATGCTGGTGCAGGATGTAGAGGAAGCGTATCACCGCGCGCTTGTCTTGAAAGCATTAGGCATCCAGCCATTCGCACAGCCGTACCGGGACTATGACGGCGGGTGTGAGCCGACAGCAGAACAAAAGCGGTTTGCCCGCTGGGTAAACCGCAAAGAAATATTCTATACCTGCGGCTGGCATGAGTACCGCAGACGGAAATAGAAAGAGGTGCAATGATGTGAAGAAAATACGAAGTTACAGCAGTATCTGGTCTGTTGAGAAAGTCATATACGCGATCAATGATATGCGCCTGCCGTTCCCCATCACCTTTTCGCAAATGGCTTGGTTTGTCGCCTGCGAGTTTGCGGTGCTGGCGCTGGGCGGACTGCCGCCGCTCTCCATGATAGACGGTGCGCTGCTCAAGTATTTCGGTATCCCCGTCGGCGTCACATGGTTTATGAGCCAAAAAACGTGGGACGGCAAGAAGCCGTTCAGCTTTGTCAAGTCGTATACGGCCTACCTGCTGCGCCCTAAACAGACCTTTGCAGGCAAGGCAGTAAAATTCCGCAAGGAGAAAACAGGACAGCCCATTACGGCGGTTAGGAGCGTGATAATAGATGCAGTATCCGATTAAATATATCGAAAACAACCTTGTCTGGAACCATGACGGGGAATGCTTCGCATACTATGAGCTTATCCCATACAACTACTCGTTTTTAAGTGTGGAACAGAAAGAAGCGGTACACGATGCGTTCCGTCAGCTTATCGCCCAGAACAGGGACGGCAAGATACACGCCCTGCAGATCAGCACGGAATCCAGCATCCGTGCGGCGCAGGAGCGTTCCAAGGCGTATGCTTCCGGCAACCTGCGGGAAGCGGCGCTGCGCCGCATAGACGGACAGACGGAAGCCCTTGTCTCCATGATCGGGGAAAATCAGGTGGACTACCGGTTCTATATCGGCTTCAAGCTGCTGCTGAACGAGCAGGACAGCGGGAATATCGGCCGTCAGGCGGCAAATATCTTTTCCGGTTTCCTGCGGGATGTGAACCATACCCTGATGGGTGATTTCGCATCCATGCCGAATGATGAAATACTGCGCTATCAGAAGATGGAAAAGCTGCTGGAAAGCAAGATTTCGCGCCGGTTTAAGGTGCGGCGGTTGGATAAGGATGATTTCGGCTATCTGCTGGAACACCTGTACGGGAAAAGCGGCACCGCGTATGAGGACTATGAATTTCATTTGCCCAAAAAGAAATTAAAGGGTGAAACGCTTGTCAAGCGGTACGACCTGATCAAGCCCACGCGCTGCCTGATGGAAGAATACGGGCGGTACCTGCGCATATCGCATGATGACTGTGAGGCGTATACTGCTTATTTCACGATCTCGGATGTGGTCGGGGAGCTGGATTTCCCGTCGTCCGAGATTTTCTATTATCAGCAGCAGCAATTCACGTTCCCCGTCGATACCAGCATGAATGTTGAGATCATCACCAACAAGAAAGCCCTGTCCACTGTCCGCAATAAGAAAAAGGAATTAAAGGATTTGGACAACCATGCGTGGGAAAGCGGGGACGAGACCAGCACATCAATTGCGGAAGCACTGGACAGTGTGAATGAGCTGGAAACCGAACTGGGGCAAAGCAAGGAAGCCATGTACAAGCTGTCCTATGTGGTGCGCGTCACCGCGCCGGACGAGGAAGAACTCAAGCGGCGGTGCAATGCGGTACGGGATTTCTACGACGATATGAACGTCAAGCTGGTGCGCCCGGTGGGTGATATGATCGGCCTGCACCATGAGTTTATCCCGGCAAGTAAGCGGTATATGAACGACTATATCCAGTATGTTACGAGTGATTTCCTTGCGGGTCTCGGTTTCGGCGCGGCGCAGATGCTCGGGGAAAAGGACGGTATCTATCTTGCCTATGGCGTGGACACCGGCCGGAATGTGTATTTGCAGCCCGCGTTGGCCAGCCAGGGCGTGAAAGGCTCGGTCACAAACGCGCTGTCTGCGGCGTTCCTCGGCTCGCTCGGCGGCGGCAAGAGCTTTGCCAATAACCTGCTGGTGTATTACGCGGTGCTGTACGGCGCGCGGGCGCTGATCGTAGACCCGAAAGCGGAGCGCGGGAACTGGAAGCGTGATTTCCCTGAGATCGCGGACGAGATCAATATTGTCAACCTGACCTCGGACGAGCGCAACCGTGGGATGCTGGACCCCTATGTCATCATGCGCCGCCCCAAGGACGCGGAAAGTCTTGCGATAGATATTCTCACGTTTTTAACCGGCATTTCCTCGCGGGATGGCAACCACTTCCCCATCCTGCGGCGGGCGGTGCGCACGGTCACGAACAGCAAACGGCGCGGCCTGTTCTGTGTCATTGAGGAATTACGCAAAGAGGGTTCACCGCTTGCGGTGAGTATCGCAGACCATATTGAGAGCTTCACGGACTACGACTTTGCGCACCTGCTGTTTTCGGATGGGAACATCAAAAAGTCCATCAGCCTTGAAAAGCAGCTCAATATCATACAGGTGGCCGATCTGGTGCTGCCGGACAAGGGTACTTCGTTTGAGGAATTTACGACGATGGAGCTTTTGTCTGTCGCCATGCTCATTGTTATCAGCACCTTTGCGCTGGATTTCATCCATACGGACAGGAGCGTGTTCAAGATCGTGGATTTGGATGAAGCATGGTCGTTCCTGAACGTGGCGCAGGGCAAGACGCTGGCAAACAAGCTGGTACGTGCAGGCCGCGCCATGAATGCAGCGGTGTATTTCGTCACGCAGAACGCGGCAGACCTCGCGGACGAAAGTCTGAAAAACAATATCGGTCTGAAATTCGCGTTCCGCAGTACGGACATTGTGGAGATCAAAAAGACGCTGGAATTTTTCGGCCTTGACCCTGAGGACGAGGGTAACCAGAAGCGGCTGCGGAACCTCGAAAACGGACAATGTCTGATGCAGGACTTATACGGGCATGTGGGCGTCGTGCAGTTCCATCCGGTGTTTGCGGATTTCCTGCATGGGTTTGACACAAAGCCGCCGATGAAAGCCGGGGTGGCAGTATGACGTACGGGAGATATAATTTCAGACAGATAAAGCGTACAGCGGTTGCCTTGCTGATGATAACGGCAATCGCTGTTTTGCTGTTTACTGCTTTTTGCCCGTCTGCGGGCGCGGTGGGGCTGGTGGATGATAGTGTGGATGCGGCGCACGAGTACAGCCGCTACCCGCTGGAAAATTACCAGCTTGACTTCTACGTTGACAACGGGTGGGATTGGCTGCCGTGGAACTGGATAGACGGCATCGGCAAGCAGGTCATGTACGGCCTGTACTGCATCACCAACTTTATCTGGACGATCAACCTGTATCTTTCCAACGCATCCGGCTATCTGGTGCAGGAAGCATACGGGCTGGATTTTATTTCAGATGCGGCGGACGAGATCGGCCGGAACATTCAGTCTATCGCAGGCATTTCGCCCAGCGGACTTTCTTCGGATGGGTTTTATGCGGGATTCCTCCTGCTGATTATCCTGATTGTTGGCGCGTATGTGGCTTATGTTGGTCTGATAAAAAGGGAAACCACAAAGGCCGTACGCGCGGTGATGAACATGGTGATGATCTTCGTGCTGTCCGGTGCGCTGATCGCCTATGCGCCGGACTGTGTGAAGCGCCTGAACGAGTTTTCCGAGGACGTCAGCACAGCGAGCCTTTCGGTTGGGACAAAGATCGTCCTGCCGGACGCGGAGAACAGCGGCGCGGACAGTGTGGATTTGATACGGGACAGCCTGTTTTCCATCCAGGTAAAGCAGCCGTGGCTGCTTCTGCAATTCGGCGATACGGACACGGACGCGGTAGGCGAAGAACGCATTGATAACATCCTATCCGCGAGCCCCAGTGAAAACAATGGCGAGGATCGGGAAAACGCAGTCAAGGCCGAGATCGAGGACAACGGGAATACAAACCTCACGGTTACGAAAACGGTGAACCGGCTCGGCACAGTGTTTTTCCTGTTCCTGTTTAATATCGGCATTTCGGTGTTCGTGTTCCTGCTTACCGGCATGATGATCTTCTCGCAGGTGCTTTTCATCATCTATGCGATGTTCCTGCCGGTGTCGTTTGTGCTCAGCATGGCGCCGACGTTCGAGGGCAGCAGCAGGCGCGCGGTAATCAAGCTGTTCAATACGATCCTGGCGCGGGCGGGTATTACGCTTGTCATCACGGTGGCTTTCAGCATTTCCACGATGCTGTACCGCATTGCAAGCGGCTATCCGTTTTTTATCATTGCGTTTTTGCAGGTGGTCGTGTTCGCGGGGATCTATTTCAAGCTGGGCGACCTGCTCAGCATATTCTCCCTCCATGACGACGGTGCCCGCGGCATGGGCAGGTATATCATGCACCGCCCGCGGATGTTCCTGCACCATCAGCTTCACAGGCTCAACCGTACCATGCGCGCGGCGACGGCCAGCAGACCGAATGATGGCGGCAGTGCGCAGAACAGCCGTTCCAGCAGCGCATCAGGGGGAGCATACCGGTACCGCAGTAACCGGCCGAACGGTGGAAGCAGCGGGGCATCACAGCCGGGTGCTGTACACAGTTTACCGGAAACATCTGCAAAGGAGATTACGTCTGGTGGGGTATCCCATACAGAGGGCTATGCGGATAAAGCCGTTTCGGCTGATGCAGAGAACCGCAGACCGGATGCCCCTGCGGTTTATCTGCTTGGCGCAGCGCGGCAAGTATCCGGACAGTCCGAAACGGATATGCCGCGGCAGGCAGCAGATTCGGATAGTGCAGCGCCGGACAGTGCGCACAGGGCGACAGAAAGCAATGCGCGCCCGATGGCAGTCCCGGTTTCTCACAACTATGATATTTCGGATAGGAAAAATATGAAACAGGCGGAGCAGTCGTCCATACACGCAAGGCCGGCCGTAGCAGCTCCAGCGGCAAAGCCGGTGCAGGAGGAAGGGCAGCGGACAGCGGCAAAACAGCCTGCCCCGCCACAGCAGGAGCGCCCTGTCAGCCCGGTACACAGTACAGAGACACAGCCGCATGAGCGTCCGGCAGCGGTGGCAGCGCCGAAACTCGTATCATCTACAGGTAATGCGTCAAGCAATCCAGCGCCGCACAAGCGTCCGCTGGCAGCACAGCCGGTAAGTACAGTCCAACAGGCCGCGCCGCAGACAGAAGCGGCAAAGCAGCCCGTCCATGTCGGGATCCGGAGGACGGATGCAGTAAACCGTCCGGCTGTGCGGCAGGACGCAGAGGGCAAGCCTGTTATGCCTATGCAGGAAAACCATGCCGCGCGGGAACAGGACAAACCGGCGGTTTCGCGGCCTGCGGTGAAGGGTTCGGTTGTATCAAAGCGGGCTTCCGCAAAAGGGAAGGCGGGAAAGGCACAGCGGAAAAATGCTTCCTCTCCGAAAAACAGGGGGGATAGCAATACCAGCTGTACAGACAGCACGAAGGACGGGGGCGGCGGCAGATGAAACTGAAATATCTTGCGCTGCCCCTTGCAGGGCTGTTTGCCGCCTTTTTCTGCCTGCTCCTGTTGGTTGCCCTCCTGTTTGCATCAGACGAGGACGGCGGCAGGGGCGGCATTTACTATGGCGGCGCAAACCTGTCTGCCGAGGTGCTGGCGCACAGGCCGATGGTGGAGCGGTACGCGGCGCAGTACGGCATTTCCGAGTACGTCGATGTCCTGCTTGCGATCATGCAGGTGGAATCCGGCGGTACGCTGGAGGACGTGATGCAGTCGTCAGAATCTATGGGCCTGCCGCCAAATTCTCTGGATACAGAAAGCTCAATCCGGCAGGGCTGTGAGTATTTCTCGGAGCTGCTTGCCAAGGCGGACCGGCTCGGCTGCGATCTGGACAGCGTGATACAGGCGTACAACTACGGCGGCGGGTTTCTGGATTATGTAGCGTCGCACGGCGGCAAGTACAGCTTCGAACTGGCGCAGGCGTTTGCAGAGGAAAAGTCCGGCGGGGTGCGTGTTACCTACAAGAATGAAATATCCATCGCGGAAAACGGCGGCTGGCGCTACAACTACGGCAATATGTTCTATGTCCGGCTGGTATCGGAGTATTTGTATGCCGCACAGTTTGATAACGAGACCGTAAATGCGATCATGAATGAAGCACTGAAATACCAGGGCTGGGAATATGTCTACGGCGGTGCGTCCCCGACAACATCCTTTGACTGCTCCGGCCTGACGCAATGGTGTTATGGCGTGGCGGGTATCACGCTGCCGCGCACCGCACAGGCGCAGTATGACGTGACCCGGCACATCCCGTTCGGGGACGCCCAGCCCGGCGATCTGGTGTTCTTTCAGGGGACGTATAACTGCGGCGATTATATCACGCACGTTGGGATTTATGTGGGCGATAACCGGATGTACCACGCAGGAAACCCGATCGGGTTTGCAGATTTGACCAGCGCCTATTGGCAGGCGCATCTGGTCTGTGCCGGACGGGTAGGACAATGAATGACGAAAGGCAGGAAAATGATATGTTCCAGAATAGAAACAAAAGTCAGGAGAAACAGAAAAAACCGCGTGTCCTCAGCATTGGGACGCGGCGGCCGGTGGTGATCGCGCTGTGGGCGCTGCTTATCTGCGCGTTTGCTTTCGCGGTGTATAAGGATTTTACAGCGGTGGATACGCATACCGTCCATGAAACGACGGTAGTGCAGGAGGAAGTCACGGACACGAATGCAATAGAGAGCTTTGTGACCAATTTCGCCAAGGTGTATTACTCATGGGAACAGTCTGCGGCTTCAATAGAGCAGCGCACGGAAAATCTGAAATATTATCTCACGGACGAGCTGCTGACCCTGAACGTGGACACGGTGCGCAGTGATGTGCCGGTATCTTCTAAAGTGGAAGATGTGCAGATTTGGTCTGTGGAAGAAATTGGGGATAAAGTGTATAAAATTGTCTATTCTGTGTCGCAAAATGTCATAAACGGGGAGGAAAGCAGTGTTATAACGTCTGTTTATGAGGTTTCCGTGTATGTGGACGATGCGGGCGATATGGTCATCATCCAGAGCCCTACAATCACGGGCAAGCCCCAAAAGTCCGGCTACGTTCCTGAAACTGCCGAGCCGGACGGTACGGTATCCGCGGAAGAAACTACGGAGATCACAGAGTTTTTGACCACGTTTTTCACGCTGTACCCAACGGCGACGGAACAGGAGCTTTCTTATTATGTCAGCGGTGGTGCGCTGCCGGTGATTGGGAACGACAGCTATGTGTTTGCGGGGCTGGTGAATCCGGTCTTTACCAAGAACGGCGATGCTGTGACGGCGAATGTGGCGGTGCAGTATCTTGACCAGCGGACGGGTATGACGCAGGTGTCGCAGTTTACGTTGCATCTGCGGCAGGTTGAGGGGAATTGGAAAATCAGTTGTTAATATTAGAAAAACCATCCGTCCAATGGGCGGATGGTTTCCTTTTTATCAGTCATAGCTGATTTTACCGTTCTTATCACAGGTTATAGACATAGTGAGTTTTTTCCCGCCTGCATAATTGAAAGTGCAGTAGCCGGATACTTTGTTCCCCGACCGCGACGAATCGCCGGAATAACCATACGAGGAGGAAGCGGACCAGCTATCGGCCGTTGCCTTAGAAGTTACAGTATCATACTGAAATGTTCCATTCAAATAGAACGTGCCGATATAGGTGTTTCCATGATAAGCATCAGCTTTAGATGTTGCGGTTTTCTGATAAATGGCTCTGGTTGCTGCTTCGGGAACATACTCAGTTAGCGTTACTTTCAGGTAATAGCCGTCTCCACAATCAATAATTGTGGTGTTGGAAACATCAGCAGCAAAGGCTGGAATTGTAAAACATACAAGCATAAGAACTGCTAAAACTATGGAACAAATACGCTTTTTCAAAATGAAGCCTCCTAATTTTCTAACATTTCATCAGAAATAAGTTGCCCGTCGCTTTCTGTGTTAGAACGAGTAAAATAGAAATCTCCGCGTATAACTTGCTGTGCATGTATGTAATATGCAGCCAGCAATAGTAACAATACGATTAAAATGCCTATTACGAGAGTAATGACAAATCGATGCTTGCGCTTGCTAACAGCAATTTCAGTCTCGTCAACGCTTTCCAGCAGTTGTTCTGCAATCTGCTCAGGATTACCAACTTTTGCACATAGTTCGTTGTATGACAATTCCGAATAAGCCGATAATTCCTGTTTCAATCCGTTCAATAACTTGGAGCGTGTTGCTTTAGAACAGATTAGTTTGCGGGAAACTGCACGTACATATTGACGCACAATCTTATCCTCCATCATGCGTTGCCACCTCCGGTGTTTTGATGAATTTGCTGTATCGCTTTAGACATTTCAGCATAAACGGCCTCTATCTGTCGCAAATACGATATCCCATCGGAAGTGATTTCGTAATACTGGCGGACACGGTTATCGTCTGAAATCGCTTTTTGGCCTTCGCACACATACCCTTGAGATAACAGGCGTTGGATTACAGGATAGAGCAGAGAAATAGTATATCTGCCATCACTGCGTTTAGATATCTCTCGCATCATCTCATAGACATACATTGGTTGCTCAGATAGCAACAAAAGCACGAGCAAGGGATTCAATGCGCGTTTGAAGTAATCTGCAAAGGAGTGGCCAGTATCCTTGGTAGATTTGCTTTCCTTTTTCATGGTGCCACCAAACATGTTTGTTGAAATTATACTATCACATCATTTCAGTTTCGTCAATATTTAGTATTGCTTAATAATTTGCATTTATATATAATTGGATTATCAAATTACATCATATAAAACAGTTTTTTACAAAGGGGTGATAGAAGAATATACTTTAGGAAGATTTACTATCTAATCGAGAAAGAAGGGTGAAGTATGTATAGTAAATGAAAAAAGAATGGTTGGTTTATTACTGATCTGTGTCCTTGCATTGGGAGTTTCAGCCGCTGCGTTTGAAACGCAGATAGAGCCTCGTGATAATTGGCATGATTATACCGGTGAGCTTCCGGCGGATACTGGTGATGTGGAAGTTTCAACAGTTAAAAAGGCATATACAAACAACTATTTTGCTGTGTCTTGCAAATCATCGCGATCCGGATTAGGTTCTGTAAATGTTTGGACTGAAACCGGTTGGGGGGTAAATGCTTCATCTCCCAATCACCCCATTACCGCAAATGGAATAATTAATAATGTGAATTATACTAACAAACCGTCTATTCAAACTGAAGTCACACTGAATATTGATAATAATAGCGTTACCTCTACCACTTATCCAATTGAGGGTAGGTGGTCTCCATACTAAGCGTATTGCTATTATGAATTTAAGTTAAACGTATTGTATAACATATTATATGAAGATACCTTGGGGAGTGCTTATATGGCGACTTCCCAAGGTTATTTATGAGGTTAATATGAGTTGCTTAAGAATAGATATCAAAAGGTTATATAATTCAATTACTGTAAGGATAGTTTTGGGTGTGCTGTTTTTTTTAGCAATTGTAGATCCCTTATATTCTCGTTTTTTAACGCTTGATTCTATGTTTGCTTCATACTATGGAATCAACGCTTACCAGTATTGGCTTTTCAACTTTCCCGGTGGCATTGGATTTAAAGTTTATCATGCACTGTTTTTACTTCTTCCTGTATTATCGACTGGTTTTATTCTATTTTATGATCAGAAAACCTCTTTCAAAATATATAACATTGTTAAACAAGGTAGAGCAATATATTTGACTTCCAAGGTTATATCTGTGTTTCTTGTTACAATGGTAAACTCAATTGTCTCTTTTTCTATAAATATTTTAATAACATTTTCCATATTTCCACAAAATTCGATCATGACAGATGTCTATCGGATGTTTATTCCTATTGAACATTCTGCAGCAAATTTTTTTTACGAAATTTCACCTGTTTTATCAGCAGTTTTTTTCGCATTTTTAAATTCCCTGGCACTGTCTGTATTGGCGGCTTTAACTGTTATTATACATATGATATTTAGATTTCCAAACATATATGTGGCTTTTTTCGTTCCCTCTATTTTATGCCTATTAATAACTTATGGAAGTGACTTTTTACTACCTAAACGTTTTGTCTTACGAAATTTTTTGCAGCCGTTGAATTCGTGTTACGAAGGAGCTGCGCAGCTTAAGGACATACTATTGGTTTTAAGTGGATATTTTATTCTCGAAATATTATTATTTACGATTGCTTATAGAAGAAATAGGGATATAATATGATTCTATTTAGTCACAAAAGTAAATATTTTATTTGGGTGGGATTCCTTTACTTTATATTCCCGTTATTATGTATTTCTTTTTTTGCTGATACGCAAGATTTGTGGTTCAAAAACATTTTCTCAGACAAAACATTTGTTATGCTTATTATGCCTGCATTTGTGCTTGGTGCTGTCATAATAGATTCTTCTATCAGTCCAGTTATTATGGTACGTACAAAAAATAAGTTACATTCATTTACTTTGTTGCGTGATCAGCAGTATTGGTTTGCAATAATTTATACCATTATTTGGATGCTTTCTATCATTTTCATTACTCAGATTATTTTCGGAAAAATTTATGCAATATCCTTTTGGGGGTTAATTAGAGAATTTGCAAGATGTATTTGTGGATTTATTATATTTATAAATATATCTTTAATTATAAAAGTAAAATGCAAGAAAAAATATATGGCAGCATCATATATTGTAGTCTATATTTTTTTTACTGCAGAAATTTTTTCGATTGTTCCACTATTAAATAAGTTTTTCCCAATTAATATATATTTGATTTTTAGCTGGTTATTTAGAGATACTATAATAAGTTATTTAGTTATCGCCGGCTGGATAAGTGTTACATATTATCTTGGAAGAAAATCGTCCAAAAATATGGATGTCCTTTAAATGATAATAGTGTTGGAAAGAGGATATTATGCTTATTAAATTACAAGATGCTACAAAAATACTTGATCACAGATTTGTAATTAATAATATAAATTTTGAGTTTAAAAGTGGAAATATTTATGGGATTGTTGGACAAAATGGTAGTGGAAAGACAATGCTTCTACGAGCTATAGCAGGGCTAATCTGTTTAAATCGTGGTACTATTACTGTAGATGGCAAAGTTTTGAATAAAGATATATCTTTCCCGCCTGATATAGGAATCATTATTGAAAAGCCTGAACTATTACCATATCTTAGCGGGTTAGAGAATTTAAAATTACTTGCAGAGATAAGAAACATAATATCTTATGATGATATTAAGCATTATATGGATAAATTCGGATTAAATTTCAACTCCAAGCAGATTGTAAAAAAATATTCTTTGGGAATGAAACAAAAATTAGGAATTATTCAAGCAATTATGGAGGATCCTTCCTTACTTCTTCTTGACGAACCATTCAATGCGCTTGATGCAGAGTCGGTAGATATTTTGCGAAGTATATTACTTCAATACAAAGAACAGGGAAAATTAATCATTTTAACTTCCCATCATCAAGAAGATATAATGTCAGTCTGTAATCAAGTTATCCATTTACAGGATGGATGCATATTAAACTGATAGCAAAAATATCATAAAGATAATGCCGCTTCAAGATGAGGCGGCATCATTTCTGTTATAAGTGGTTATAATGTATTCTACTAATTCCGGCGTTAGTCCGCATATATCGGCTATTTGATAAAGAGTATAGCCGCATTGAGCATAGTCCTGAATCTCAGTTGCTGGATGCAACAGCAGCGCCATAAAACGGTTCGCTTCTGTTTCCAGCTTGTTTACAGAATAGAGCGTGTTTGCTCTCAGAAATGGTGTATTGCTTTTCGGGTGTAAGATTGCATGTCCTAATTCGTGCGCGCATACTTGCCGCTGTCGCTCTTTTGAAAGGTCTTGATTGATATGTATGAACTTGATTCTGTGTGTGCGGCTGTAATATCCTCTGATACTTCCAAGGGGTTCGTGGAGAACTCGAATACCGAGTTTTGCAGCGATTGTGAACGGGTCTCTGGTATCACATTTTCGGCATAACATATCGACCTTATGCTTTATTGACAATATGCAGCACCTCTATTTCATTTCCGGTACTTTTTTGGAGTAAACTTTTGCTTGGCAATCCGTTTGGAAATTTCAAGCTGGTTTTGCAGGCTAATGCGCAGGAGTTCCCGCGTTTCATCGTCGATTGGCTCACCATCAAACATCAGGCTTGCTTCGGCGTCGCCAAGATCACCTAAAATCATATCCAGTCTTTTTGCTATGTCACGCTCGTCCCGCCTTGTCAGGACGGGCGTTTCTTTTTGCTCCATGTTAAGTAAAAATTCAATCGGCACATTTAGGTAATCGGCAATTTTTGAAAGGTTTTTAGTAGAAAGGTTTTTCTTTCGTCCCACTTTGAGATCGGACAGCGATGCACGGCTTATTTTACATTGCCTGCATAGCTCTGTAACTGTAATTCCTTTTTCCGCGCACAATGCAGCTATTTTGTTGTACAACTCTGACATAAAATCACCCGTCCATTTGTAGTATATGCCAAAATTACGTAAAAACGAAATTTTACACGTTGACACTTACGCGACAGAATAATATAATTCACTCATAGATTTCGCTAAAACGTAATTTACAGAACAAATATATAATATTACACTTTTATGTAAATGTCAATAGAAAGGAAGTAGTTGACCATGAAAAAAAGGGAACTTTGCTCGTTTGGTAAAAAAATTAACCATCGGCTTATTGCTCTTGAGCAAAGCAAAGGCTGGCTGATCGAAGAAGTCAAGCGGCACACAGGGTTATATTTTGACCGCTCCTATCTTCGCAAAATCGAAACCGGACAGCTTGCGACGCCGAAAATCGTGGATGCGATATGCGAAATACTTGGCATCGCTGTTCAGGGTGATTATACCAAAAGGAAAGACCAATAAAATGTACTTTTTGAAAAAGGAAAGCGGATTACATATGCACCTTGAAAATTGAATATACAGGCAGCAGATACAAAACTGTTTGCGCCGAGCTGCGGTACCCATGCGCGGGGACGCCGGACAAGTCCGGCAGAGCGGTAAACCATGACGGTACGAAATACGGGGCGGCACCCGTAAAGCGACGACACGCAGACAGATAATGAGACTTCCGCCCAGCCACAGACACAAGCAATGGGGGCGGCTGATGTGAGAACCACGCAGAGGTAAAACGGCCTATGGAATCGTTCGCCAGCGATCATCTGTCTGCTTCCCCACAAGCCGGGGCGTTGAGAACAAATAGGCTTGGCAGCAGGAAAGGATGTGTCTAAAGTGTTTTAAGGTTTTGCGGCAGACGGGAGATTACTGTCTGTCGCGCGTACATCACAACAAGCAGACAGGATGTGAATGAAATGCCAGATTGGGAAATCCAACCAAAGAAACATAAATACGAGGTTGGCGAACGTGTATTAGTGCGGCCCGCAATCATAGATTGTATCTGGGCAAAAACCAGTTGCCGTAAGACCGTACCTGCTACTGTTATCTTTGTCCATCCGGACGACCGGTTCATTGTAGCAGAATATCAGGTATGTGCTTCGTTCTTTGGCAGGACGGTATCTACGATACGGGAAAGTTTTTTAATTCCAAAAGTTCAGTGTTTGGAGTGGGAGTGAAATAAATGTATAAACGTGGTGATGTGTTTTGGGCTGATCTCAGTCCTGTTATTGGTTCAGAACAGGACGGCGTGCGTCCTGTTGTAATTTTGCAAAATGATATTGGAAACAAATACTCGCCTACGGTGATTGTAGCGCCGCTTACAAGCAATTTGCATCGGGACAAGCATCTTGTTACTCATGTGCCCGTCTGTATGCAGGGCTTGCCGCAATATTCGGTTGTGTTGTTAGAACAGATACGGACAGTAGATAAAGCACGACTGGGGAATTTTGTCGGTGTAATGGATAAAGAGACATTGAATAAGATTGATGAAAGTGTGATGTGCAGTTTGGGGCTGACGGATGGATTTAGAACATAGAGCAATCGCCCGTCTGCGGTTGGCAGCGGAAATGAGCGAAGCCTATTACGGTAAGCCATTGATTATTACAGTGAGTGGCGGGAAAGACAGCGATATATGCCTGTACCTTGCCGCCACTTCCGGTATCCGCTATGAGGTCATGCACAACCATACCAGCGTGGATGCACCGGAGACTGTATACCACGTGCGCGAGCAGTTCCGGCGTTTGGAGCTCGCCGGTGTGAAATGTACTGTCAATTACCCGACTTACAAGGGCGTACCGGTCAATATGTGGATGCTTATACCGCAAAAGCTGATGCCGCCCACAAGAACAGTAAGATACTGCTGTTCGGTGCTGAAAGAAAGCGGCGGCGCTGGCCGCATGATTACGACGGGTGTCCGCTGGGCGGAAAGCGCCAGCCGCCGTACCAAACGCGGCATTTACGAGAGTATGCCGCACGATCTCAGCAAAAAGGTCATTATCAACAACGATAATGCAGATACCCGCCTTTTGTTCGAGAGCTGCAAATTGCAGGCGAAGCGGGTCTGCAATCCCATTGTGGATTGGTCGGACTATGATGTGTGGTCGTATATCCATGCTGAGAGAATACCGATAAATCCGCTGTATTCGTGCGGCTTCCATAGGGTCGGTTGTGTGGGTTGCCCGATGGCAGGACGTCGAATGCGTCTGTTTGAGTTCGGCCGGTATCCCACGTATCAGCGCGCCTACATCCGTGCCTTTGAGCGAATGCTCGAAGAACGTGTTGCACGCGGCAAGCTCGACAGCACATGGCGTGCTGGGACAACTGGCGAGGATATATTCCGCTGGTGGATGCAGGACCGGAATATCGAGGGACAAATGAAGATTGAGGGCTTTGACGGATAGAGCCCAGGTATGTACCGTGCGGATTCCCGCGCGGTTTTATTATATACACGCCAAATTTCAAGGGGGTGGTTCCAGTGTGCTACTCGGTGCATGGTTAATCCATGCAGTATCGGTTTGGAAATAAGTTTGAGATGGAGGGATGAGGAAATGGATTTTTTGAAGAAACGGCTCAAGCGGCTTACGTCGATGGGGCTGGCATTGCTCTTGTCTGCGTCGGCGTTTCCGGCCACGGCCTTTGCCGCGTCGGACAGCACCAGCACGCTTGCCGAAGTAACGGCAAAGTATATCGACGCGGAAAACGGCAAGGAGATTGCCGAGCAAGAGATATATAGCGTAACACATGAGGAACGGCAGCCGCAGGAAATCGAGAACTACACCTACGTCGATTACACGGAAAACGTCGAGTACGTCTACTCCCATAAGGATCTGACTTATATTGTCGGCTACCCGGACGAAAGCGTGCGGCCGGATGCTTCCATGACCCGTGCAGAAGCAACTACGGTCTTTTACCGTCTCTATGACGGCGAGTATCCAGAGTTTGAGCGCCGCATGTCAAACGGCACGTTCGAGGACGTCAAGACGGATTACTGGTTCTACAAAGAAGTCGAAACGCTGTATAACATTGGAATTGTAGACGGCACGGATGAACACAAATTCTCGCCGGATGCGCCCGTCACCCGCGCGGAGTTTGCCGTCATGGCGGCGCGGTTCGCCAATTTGGACTACGAGGGCGGCAATCTCTTTGACGACGTTCCCAACGGCCATTGGGCGTACAGCTATATCAATGCAGTCGCAAACGCTGGCTGGGTAGAGGGCTACCCGGACGGCAGTTTCCGGCCGGATGAGCCGATCAGCCGTGCCGAGGTCGTGCGGCTGGTAAACGGTATGATTAACCGTAACGTCACGCTGGACAAGCTGAAAGAGCTGGGCATCGAATGTCCGTACAATGATCTGGTTGAGAATCACTGGGGTTACTGCGATCTGATAGAAGCCAGCATTCCGCACAGCGCGGAAGAATGGCACGGCCTCAGCTACAATGACGGTATTTACAACATCATCGTTGAAAAATTCATAGACCAGAACGGCAAGGAACTTGCTGAAACTGTCACCACAGCGGGCAAGGAAGAAAGTTCACCCAAGGTCATCCCGGCATACGAGTACCGCGGCTATATCCGCACGATCGTTTATCAGTACACGAACGGTGATGCGATCCCGTCCATTGAAAAGACGGCGAACGCCAAAACCGCCAATGTAGGCGATACCCTGACCTATACGGTGAAGCTGACGAATGATGAAGCAGCTTCTTCCGCGTGGAAAGAAGTCGTCCTCACCGACGAAATTCCGGACGGCTTGACTTTCGCGGATGGCAGCGTGTACGTAGAAAGCAAGGCGGCAAAGCACTCGTTTGAAAACGGATTGCTTTCTGTCCCTCTGGGCGACATTGCCGCAGGTCAGACGGTTTCAGTCACTTTCAAAGCAACCGTGAACAGCGATATGTACAACCAGACGATCTACAACACCGCAGTCGCCGAGGGCGCAAACGGTATCGTTAAGGATGAAAGCGGTAGCGAAACCGGCAAGTATGAGGACACAGACGACGGTGTTTATATCAACAAGGGCGACACCGCGCCCTATGTGGAAAAACGTGCGGACAAGCCTTCCGCCGAGGTCGGCGATAAGATCACCTATACCGTCACGCTCGGCAACGCAGAGGGTGCCGTTTATGAAATCGAAAACGCTTCCATGACCGACATTATCCCGGCGGAACTGGATTTTGTGGACGGCAGCGTGCAGGTAGACGGTGTAAGTACAGGTTATTCATTCGATAACGAGACCCGTACCCTGACCGTGCCGCTGGACAGAATTGCACCGAATACAAAAACGACGGTTACTTTTGCAGCGACCGTCAATGAATCGGCCTACGGCAAAACAGTTTACAACACTGCGGTCATGTCCGGTGACAATATTTCGGACACCGAGGGCACAGACGACGGTGTTGCCATCGGTGACGGTAAAGCCCGCCCCAGCATTGAGAAGTCGGCGGACAAGTCCTCTGCCAAGGTCGGCGACAAGATCACCTATATTCTGACGCTCTCTAACAGCGAGACCGCGACTGTACCCGTAGAAAATGCGGCCGTTACTGATGTTATCCCTGCTGGCCTGACGTTCGAGTACGGCTCGGTCATGCTGGACGGCAGCGGCACGAGTGATTTCACCTATGATGAAAATACCCGCCTGCTGACGGTAAACGTCGGCAGCATTGAGCCGGATACCAGCCGCACGGTTTCCTTTGTGGCGACCGTCAACGAAGATGCCTACAATACGACGATTCAGAACCTTGCCACCCTGACTTCGGACAACACCGAGCCGGTACAGGACAAGGACGACGGCGTTGTCGTTGCAGACGGTATGACCGACCTGTCCATCAACAAGAGTGTTGATAAATCTTCTGCTCGTGTCGGTGATACTCTGACCTACACGGTACAAGTCTCCAATGGTGCGGGTGCAGAGGTAAATATCCGCGACACGGTGATGCGGGATGCTATCCCGGATGGCCTGACCTTCCGCGGCAACGTCACAGTGGACGGCTACTCAACGGTATATCAGTATGACAATGAAAACCGAACCCTTTCTGTTCCGCTGGATGCGATCGCCCCCGGCCAGACGAAAACTATTTCGTTTGATGTGCTGGTGAACAGTGATGCCTACGGCATGATGATTGAGAACACGGCGGTCGCTTCCGGCAGCAATGCGCCGGATACGGAGGACACGGATGACGGCGTCACCATCGAGAACGGCACGCCGGACGGCCGTGCGGGTGCAAAGTCAGCCAATAAAATGACCGCGCGCGTGGGTGATACAATCACCTACACGATCACGCTGGAAAATAGCGCAATGGCAACGGCGGACTGGACCGGCGTTACCGTGACCGATGCTCTGCCGGATGGTGTGACTTTCACAGGCAACGTCCAGAAAGACGGTCAGGCAACGACGGAATATTCCTACGATTCATCTTCACGCACGCTGACGCTCACGCCTTACGCAATCGCACCGGATACGCAGGTGGTGTACACCTTTGATGTGACGGTAGACGAGGGTATGCAGGGCGAATTTATCGTCAATACGGCTATTCTGACGGATGGCAACGAGCAAACGCCGCTTCCGGATGCAGGCGTGCAGATCAACAAGGGCGAAGCCGACCCGATTGTAACTAAGTCCGCGAGCGTGACCAAAGCTGATATTGGCGATATGTTCACCTATGAGATCACGGTCAAAAATGGCGATAAGGCTACTGCGCCGTGGAAAAACGTCGTGGCATACGACACGCTTCCGGCTGGCGTGAAGTTGATCGGCAACGTGTATCTGGATGGTAAGGTGGCGCTGCATAAGCTGAACGGTAACGCGCTGTCCGTGCTGGTGGGTGATTTGGCTGCAGGCGAAAGCGTAGTAATCTCCTTTGATGTGCAGGTACTTGACACAGCGGCCGGTACGACCCTTCAAAACAGCGTGGATGTGACCGGCGATAACGGCATCGGCACGGCAACAGATGACGGCGTAACCGTACCGGAGGTTGAGCCGCAAAACCCTAATGATGCCACCGGCTTCTATGTCACAAAAGATGTGGATAAGACGGTGGTTGATGTAAGTAAGGATGCCGACGAAGTATCCAGAACGGCAACATTTACGGTTATTGTTGGAAATCACAGTGATATAATGTGGGAAAACGTCGTGCTGAAAGATACGCTGGATACCTCTGTGGTAACGCCTGTTTTGCAAAACAATGTTTATGTGAACGGAGTCCTAAGTAATAAATGGAGTTTTTCAGGCAAGGCATTCACTCTGGAATTGGGTGACATTGCACCCGGCCAATCGCATAAAATTTTGCTTACCGTCCGCTTTAAGAACGATGCAGGCGGCAAGACCTACGTCAACTATGCGACCGGAGAGGGCGATAACGGCAATGCTATCGGAAAGTCGCCGGAAGTTGAAATTATCAGCTCAGTTGCTGATTTGATAACTGATATTCATTATCAGCTTTATAATGGTTATGACGAAAATATGTGGCGACCCGCAGACCGTATTTCACTGCAAGAAGCGTGCATCGTAGCATATCGTCTGATTTCCAACGGCGGGAACACGTGGCTGGACCGTGGCACGGTGACGGTGCCGGACTACGAGTTCAGCATCCCCGAAGAAGCAAAATATTTTGTCTCTATCGGTGTGCTGCCCGCAAGCGTATTCGACACAACGAAAATGACCGAAGATGTTGATTACGAAATCAATTATGAGGTTTCGGAAAAAGGCTATCTGCGAATCTGGGCTACCTCGGAACAGCTTAATACGCTTGTGAAGTATATCACTGGCACGAATGCAGGGCTCAGCGGTGATGTGTCCCGCCTGAATTTTGCCAAGCTGATTTGCCAGCTTACCGGACGGGATACCGACCCGGATACCTCGGCTTACAGCGGCCATATCCAATATTTCACGGATAGTGGTTCTTCTGAGGACCTGATTACTGAAGTCTCGCACGAACACGATTATGTGCTTGACACAGACGGGAATGAGTATTGGATTTAACAATTTTATAGGAAAAGGCAATCCCTCGTTTCGTTGTGAAACGAGGGATTTGCTTACCGATTATTTAATTCTGTTATTGTTAGTTTATCAAAAAGCTGCAAAGCGTACACTTTCTCACCTTGGACATAGGCAGAGACAGCAGTAGTTTTTGAACGGGTGTTGAGCATATTTTCTCGATGACCTTGTGAGCCATACCATTTGTTTAAGTTTTCCTGCGCATTGGTTGTAATTAAACCTATGAGTGCATTTTCAGCATTGCATCCATAACCAACAGATGCGAACACCGAGCCATCCGGTCTTGTATGAGAAATATCCCCGTCTCGTTCGTCAACAATCCAGATTTCGCGGGAACGAGTGTCCGCCCATTCCTGTACTTTCAACGAGTAAGTCAGACGTGGCAAACCGTTTTCTTCGCGCAGGTCGTTGATGGCGTCAAAGGTGGCATTGGACAGGTCATAATCCCAATAGCCGCCGTACTCGTCTACCGCAGATTTGCCGATAGGGCGTAGACTGATTTCATCTGTTACGGTCTGGTTATCGTCTGCGGTTTCGTTGTCGGTATCATCCGGCACAGGCTGTCCGTCTGGTGAAACCGGTGTTTCCGGCTCCGTCGGTTCATTTGCGTCCAAGATGTTTTCCGCGTTCATCAGCATTGTTGCGACTTCGGCACGAGTAGCTGTCCCGTGCGGATTTAACTTTCCGTCCGAGCCGCTGACAATGCCCTTGTTGACGCACCAGCTCATGGCGTTTGTTGCGTAACGGGAAACTGATTGATAGTCCGAGAAATCATAGTATTTATCTGGTATAAAGCCGGTATCTGTATCAAGGCCAAGGTGGTCCGCGTAGCGGTACAGGATGGCCGTAAGCTGCTCGCGGGTGATCGCATCATTCGGGCCGAACTGCGTATCGCTGTACCCGGTAACGAGGTCATTCATGCGCGCCCAGTAGACAGGCGCGCTGTAATAGGCGTTTGTATCTACGTCTGCATAGGGGTATCCCCAGTTGCTTTCGGGCATATCAGGTGAACCTGCCAGTCGGTACAGGATGGTCACGATCATGCCGCGGCTGGTAGTTGCGTTCGGGCTGAACGCCGTATCCGATGTACCATTCATCAGCCCGTTTTCGCAAACATAGTTGACCGCATCGTGATACCAGTCCGACGGACGGACGTCCGAAAAGTTTGAAACATTGGCGGCGCCTGCCGAACAGGTAATAGCTGCCGCACACAAGATAGATGTGATTTCTTTTTTCATAAAGTCATACCCCACAATAAAGAACAGAAAAGTTTATCATGGTTTCATTATATCATGTTGCTGTCCGTTCCGGTAGCGGGCATGGCGCACAAAAACCATGTGGGGATTTTGAATTGCAAACGAGATGCAGTAAATTGTTGCTGCATAGATGATAACCAATACGCAGGAGGGCTGTGGTTTATGGATTATAAAATTTTGACGCAGGACGATTTGCTTGAGTTGTTCCCTTTTGGCAAAACCAAGCTAAAATGCCTGCTGGAAGCAGGCGTATTGCCTGTGGTGAAAGTGGGACGGGATTATTTGACGAATGAACGTGAACTTGACCGGTGGTTTGAAGCAAATAAAGGGAAAGAGATATTTTACTGATTGAATTGCCTTTACAGAGGGACGGCGTTATAATATATGCGTTAGCTGTTTATGCTGCCGCCCCTGTTTATTTGATAGGAGCGATACGCATGAATACAGTAGAAAATATCAATAAAGTTAAGAGAATCCGCGGATATGGGGAGGGTAGTGTATATCAGCGGAAAGATGGCCGCTGGGTCGGCAAATATAAGGACGAAAAGATGTTGAAACCGCGTTATGTCTATGGTAAGACAGAAGCGGAAGCAAGACGGAAATTGCGTGAATTTAAGAAAACAATAGTGCATGGCATTACGGATTGTAGAAAAGTATTGCTTAGCACTTATATTGAGCGATGGTTATATACTTTCAAGGCCGCAGCCGTGGAGAATACCAGCTTTGATCGGTTGGAGTCTGTCTATTACACGCATATCAAGCCGACGCTTGGCGGCTTCCAACTTGGGAATATCAAAGCGGTTGATATTCAAACACTGTTAAACCAGAAAAGCACTGAATATTCTTATACTATCGTCAAGATGATCCGGCAGATACTTTCTGAGGTTTTCCAACATGCCTATACTGAGGGTGACATTCTTAAAAACCCAATGGCAAATGTTATCATGGCAAAACGGAGCAAGTTTAAGCCAGAGCGGAAAATGCTGATATTAGAGGATGCAGAGGTTAAACGGTTGGAGGAAGCAGCCAGAGAGAAGTATGGTACAGGCCGTCCGCTTTTTGTTCACGGAAACCTGATCGTATTTATGCTGCATACCGGCCTGCGGTGTGGTGAACTGCTTGCGCTGGAATGGTCTGATATTGACTTTGAAAGCAAGACGGTATCCATAAATAAAAATCTGGCAAAGATCAAGAACAGGGATACCGGAAAAGATACGTCCAAAAGCACCTTACAGGTAAAAGGCACTAAGACATCCAGCAGCAACCGGATTATCCCACTAAATAGTAAAGCAATCAACGCACTTAGGGAATTGCAGATGATTTACAGGCAATGCGGCATCAAAAGCAAATATGTTGCCTGTTCGCAAAAAGGCGGCTTCCTCACTAATAACCGTATGCACAATTTACTTGAGCGTATGTTGAAGCACACGGGGATAGACAAGCCGCTCACGATCCATCAGCTACGTCACACTTTTGCAAGCCGTGCGTTAAATGCTGGCGTAAGCATCAGCGTAGTAAGCAAATGGATGGGGCATGCCAGTATTTCCACCACATATAATATCTACATTCACGCTATGGAACAGGAACGGCTGACAGCGTTAGACGTTCTTGAAGCTATGTAGCGAAAAGGTGTAACATTGGTGTACGCCTCTCGAAAAAACGACTTAAAGCCCAGTAATATAGGCGTTTAAGGGTGCAAGAGGGGGAAAACCGCAGGTTGTCTACCCTCTTGTGCGCCCGCGCGGCGTCAGCGCAATGTCCGCGGCGAAACCGCCGCCGTTCCCTTCGCTTCGCAAGCGAAACTCCCTCCGGTCTGCACCGGAAAATCAAATCTCAATCACCGAGAATCCCGCCGCTTTCTTGATGCGGTTCGCCACTGCAAGACCGAGTCCTTCATCCGACGGACACTGCGCCCAAATCTGCGTTACCTCGGTATCATCGAACGCCCGCAAACGGTCGAATACCTCGCGCGCCTGTGCACCGAGATCGTCCCTCGAGCCGAAGCACTCCACAATGCAGTTCGGGAACATATTCTTGTACTCATCAAAGCACAGCACGCCGGTGGAGTCCCCGATATGCGCTGCAATGTACTTTGCCGTGTCCTGCGGGTTGCCGCGCACGACCGTTACAGGCGCTTTCGGCGCGTAATGCCGGTATTTCATGCCGGGCGCCGACACCTTCACGTCATCCCCGATCTTCTCGTACAGCGCGCGGTCAACATCCACCTCGCCGAGCACCGAGCGCAGCTGCTCGAGCGTGATGCCGCCCGGACGCAGCAGACGCGGACGCTCGAGCGCGAGTGTGATTACCGTGCTCTCTACGCCGACGCCGCACGCGCCGCCGTCCAATACAGCCGCAATCTTGCCGTCCATATCATGCATGACGTGCGCCGCCGTGGTCGTGGACGGTCTGCCGGACGTATTCGCGGACGGAGCCGCCAGCGGTACGCCGCTCTCCTGAATCAGCGCACGCGCCATCGGGTGCGACGGCAGGCGGATGCCCACGGTGTCCAGTCCGCACGAAACCTCGTCCGGAATGCAACCGCCCTTGGGCACGATCATGGTCAGCGGACCCGGCCAGAACGCGTCTGCAAGCTGCTTTGCCTGCGGCGGAACCGCCGGACACAGGTCGTAAATCTGCTCGAAATCCGCGATGTGGACGATCAGCGGATTATCCTGCGGACGGCCTTTCGCCAGAAAAATTTTCTTTACTGCCTCGCCGTTCAGCGCATTCGCCGCAAGGCCGTACACGGTTTCGGTCGGCATGCCGACGACCTCGCCCGCTCGAATGAGTTCTGCGGCGGTTTTTACCGCGTTTTCGTCGGTTTCCGGTGTCAAAAGAGTTGTTTTCATCAGTTTACACTTCCATTTATGATATCAATGGTCTTTTTCTTCCACTTTGGTGACAATGCCGTTTTCCAGTGTCAGGTCGAGCGTTACCTCATCAAACGGCTGTGCAATGAGGTACGAAAGGCAGGTATCGGTGTCCGCATAGTCCGGCGTGCCGAGCAGCTCACGCACCTCGTCCGCGCTCATGCCGACAAGTTCGGTGCTGTCCTGCAGGTCGCTGCCCATGAAATGCCGCTGTGCCGGTGCGGTTTTCGCCCAGTTTTCCGCAGAAAACGTCTTTGGCACGCCGATACCGAGGTCAAAATAACGGTTTGCGTTCCAGATGCCGTTTCCCACAAGCAGCATCGCCAGCACGCACGATATGCACCAGTGGGCTTTCTTCGTCCTGCCCCGAAACAGCTGCACGCTCGCCACAAGAAATACGGCGATACCCAGAACAAGTAAAATTACACCACTTCTTAACATGAAAATCCTCCTTTTATTATAAGGGTCTGTGACCCTTGTTTCCCACCAAAGAGAGGTTTATCGGACATTCACCATGCTATACTCCCATCATAAAAGAAAGGAGTGCTTCGCATGGCAAAGAACAAGAACATTTTCGTCACGATCACCGGCTTTCAGCACTATTACGGACGTGAGCCGTTCCAGATCGGCAATCTCATCCGCTGTGCCAAGGAGCCGGGCAATCCGTACGACAGCGATGCCATCCGCGCGTTTCTGCCGTACATCGGCAAGGTCGGCTACATCGCCAACAGTCCGCAGACCAAGGCCGGCGGCACGGAGAGCGCGTCGCGCATTTACGAGCGCGTGCCCAAACGGTTTTACGTCCGTGTGCTGTTCACCACCTGCACCAAGATCATCTGCCGCGTAGAATTCGGCGATATGTCCGATCTGAATGCTGAGTTGGAGAGCCAGACCGAGGACAAGTGGGACGACTGGGACGATGAGGATGACGAAATCCAGTTCTAAGGCAATACCGCATAATTGAACAAGAGTGATTTGCGAGTAAATTTTGCGTACTGGCGAGGCACAGTTTTGCGGTAATACTCGATGTATTACCGTGAAACTGCAACAAAGTCAGGACACAAAATTTCCGCAAAGCACCGCAGCTTTAATTGTGCGGTGTTGCCCCAAGGTTACATTTCGCTCTGCTCTTTCAGCTTTTCCGCTGTGTCAGCCGCGATGAGCGCGTCTAAAATCTCGTCCATATCGCCGTTCAGGAACTGATCCAGCTTGTAGATGGTCAGCTTGATGCGGTGATCGGACACGCGATTCTCCGGGAAATTGTAGGTGCGGATGCGCTCCGAGCGGTCGCCGGTGCCGACCTGACTTTTGCGGTCAGCGGCGATGGCGGCACGCTGTTTTTTCACCTCGGCCTCGTACAGCCGCGAACGCAGCACGGACAGCGCTTTCTCCTTGTTCTTGTGCTGGCTGCGCTCGTCCTGACACTCGACGACCGTGTTGGTCGGGATATGCGTCACGCGGATGGCGGACGAGGTCTTGTTAATGTGCTGACCGCCCGCGCCGGAGGCGCGGAACGTGTCGATGCGTAAATCCTTCGGATCGATATAGAAGTCGAGTTCCTCCGCTTCGGGAAGGACAGCCACGGTGGTTGTCGAGGTGTGCACACGGCCCTGACTTTCGGTCTCGGGCACACGCTGCACGCGATGTACGCCGCTCTCAAACTTGAGCCGCGAGTACACCTTGTCGCCTGCCACGCGGAACACGATTTCCTTATAGCCGCCGAGTTCGGTCTCGGATTTGTTCATGACCTCGGTCTGCCAGCCGCGCTTGTCGGCGTACATCGTATACATGCGGTAGAGGTCAGCGGCAAACAGCGCGCTTTCCTCGCCGCCTGCACCGCCGCGAATCTCAACGTAGATATTCTTCTCGTCGTTCGGGTCCTTGGGCAGCAGCAGGATTTTCAGTTCGTCCTCCATACGGGCAATGTCGCTTTTCGCCTGCTGCAGCTCCTCCTGCGCCAGCTCCTTCATGTCCGGGTCGGACAGCATTTCGGTCGCGTCCGCAAGCGTGCGCTGTGCCTGCTCGTATTCGCGGAACGCCGTGACGATCGGCTCGAGTTCGTTGCGCTCACGCAGCAGCTTGGCCGCCCGGTCGGGGTCGTCGTATAAATCCGGCGCGGAAAGCCGCATTTCCAGCTCGTCCAGCCGCGCCGCTAAGACTTTCAGTTTTTCAAACATATTCTATCTCCAAATCGTGTGAAGCACGGAAAATTCATCAAAATTGCGTTTACCAGCGTCCGGTGAATATCAAGCCCATGATGGAGCAGTATTCGCGGCACCTTACCGCCATCCACTGCCCTGGATACGGCGTTTTCGCGGGAACGCCTGCGTCGCCCAGACCGGCATGCGCCAGCAGGCGGCGTGCGCGGGCAAGATGATAATCATTTGTAATTACGGCAACCGCTGCGCCCTCGGGCAGCAGCTTTTTTGCGTTGGCGATATTCTGGATGGTCGTGCTCGACTTGTCCTCCAGGATCAGCCGTTCTGCGTCTGCGCCGTGCGCGATCATGTAATCCTGCATGGCTGCAGCTTCGGTGCGCGGCTCATCGCCGCCCTGACCGCCGCACAGGATGGCATAACTGCCCGGATTGACGTTCAGCACCGCGATTGCCGTATCGCATCGTGCCGCCAGAGCCGCCGACGGCTGTCCGTTCGGATTGACGAGCGCACCCAGTACCAGATAGTAATCCGCCTGCGGCGCAGCTGACGGGTCATCCTCGTCGAATGCTATGCCGATCACAAACACCTGCACCGCCGCAAACGACAGCACGAACAATGCAAACAGTACGCGTCCCACGCGCGACAAAATGCGGCACGCCTTATGCTTTTCGCGTCCGCAAAGCATCAGCCATTCCCCCATACAGCCGATGGCAAGCGCTAACAGGAAAATACCGCCGAACCGCGACGGCTTCCAGAACAGCTGCGGCGCGCCGATGATGGCAAACAGCGTCGCAAGCCCTATCCATACCCTTTTTTCTTTCATTGCAGTTCCTCCAGCTCAGCCGCAACGGCTTCCCATTCGTCCATTTTTGCGGCGAGTTTTTCATCGCAGGCTTCCTTTTCGGTCATCAGCTCGAGCAGCTTGCCGGAATCCGATGCCGCGTCCACCATCTGCTGTTCGAGGTCGGACGACTGGGTTTCCAGCTGTGAAATCTCGCGCTCAAGCGTGTTCAGCAGCTTTTGCAGATTCTTTGTGCCGCCGGTGCGCTTGGGCTTTTCGGGCGGCTTGGGTACGTCGTCCAGTGTCGGGACGGCGGCCTTTTTCTTTTTGGGTGCCGGTGCGGGCACCGCTTCCGGCAGTGCGCCGCCGCCCTTGGCGCGCCAGTCGAGGAACGCACTGTACGAGCCGATAAAGTCGGTCAGGTAACCGTTTTCGAGGTAGAGCACGCGGGTTGCAAAGCGCTCGACGAAGTAGCGGTCATGCGAAACAAACAGCAGCGTGCCGTCGAACGCCTCAACCGCCTCCTCAATCCACTCACGGGATGCAAGATCAAGGTGGTTGGTCGGCTCGTCGAGGATGAGCAGATTGAGCGGATCGTACATCAGCTCACACAGGCGCAAACGGCTTTTCTCACCGCCGGACAGCATATCTACGGTTTTCAGCTGGGTTTCACCGGTAAACTGGAACGAACCGAGCCGGTTTCGCGCCACCTGCATGGACACGTTCTTGTCGTAGATGAGCGTATCGATGAGATTGCGGTGCGGATTGGCAAAATACACCTGCTGCGGCAGGTATGCCGGCTTGAGTCCAACGCCCTTGCGGATTACACCGCCATCCGGCACTTCCTCGCCAAGCAGGATTTTCAGCATGGTGGTCTTTCCGGCGCCGTTTGCGCCAAGCAGCGCGACGCGCTCGCGGTTGCGGATGTTGAACGATACGTTATGCAATATTTCTCGCCCATCATAACTCTTTGTAATATCACGAACCTTGAGCACTTCCTCCGTCTCGTAGTTCGGGTCACCAAACGTGACGGTCATCTTTTTGTCGGTCTTAGGCCGGTCAGTGACCTTCATACGCGCAATGCGCTTCTCGATGGACGCGGCACGCTTTGCCAGATGCTCGGTGCCGTGCTCGTGCATGGAACGCGCAGTCGCCTCCAGACGCTTTTTCTCCGCCAGCTCGTGCTCGTGGTGCTTGAGCTGCTCCTCACGGCGACGCTCACGCTCGACCGCATAGTACGAGTAATTGCCGTTGTAGAAATCGCAGGTGCAATCGTGGATTTCAATTACGCGGTCGCAGCACTGGTCGATAAACCAGCGGTCATGCGAGATAATGAGCACGGTGCCGCGGTAATTCTCCAAATAATTGCCCAGCCAGTCCACAGCGTCCATGTCGAGGTGGTTCGTCGGCTCGTCGAGCAGCAGCACGTCGGTCTGCTCGAGAATGATGCGGGCGAGGTTGATGCGCGTTTTTTCGCCGCCGGAGAGCAGGTCAAACTTCTGCGAGCGCATTTCCTGCGCGATTTCAAGACCGTTGCACACGCGGTTGATCTCGTAATCGCGGTTGTAGCCGCCGAGGATTTCCAGCCGCGTTTCCAGCTGTGCGTAACGCTTGAGCAGCGATGCATCATCCGGCTTGCGCGTCATTTCATCGATCAGCGCGTCCATTGCTGCCGCAACTTCGTCAGACTCCTTGAACGCCAGACGGAGAATATCCTCCACGGTCGATTCCGGCGGAAAATCCGGCATCTGATCAATGACACCTGCGGTTCGTCCCTGTCCGAACGCAACGTGTCCGCCGTCATACGACAGTCTGCCGGTCAAAATATTGAGTAAAGTGGTCTTTCCGGCGCCGTTTGCGCCTAAAATAGCAACCTTTTCGCCCGGCTGAATGTCAAAGGAAATGTCCTTCAGGATCAGGCGATCGCCATAATATTTGGTCAGGTTTTGTACGGTAATATCTGCCACGGAGAGAACTCCTTTCAATGCACTTTTATTCAGTTTATATTATAGCACAATGTGCCCCGTAATAGGAGAGAAAACCTGCATAATTTGCAGATTTTTGCGCGGTTTTCTCTGCCCGAAAACGCAAAAAAGCTGTCTCAAAAGACAGCTTTTTATGGAAATTCAGAGCAGCAGCGGCAGCAGTTCCTCCGCGCGGTCGACTACATGCTTCGCGCCTGCGTCCTCCAGCTCCTCTCGGCCGCCAAAGCCGAACGTCACGCCGATGCAGTCAATACCGCATTGCTTCGCACCTTCCACATCGTGCAGGCGGTCACCGACCAGTACAGCCTGTGACAGATCCTGCACCTGCAAACGGTCGAGCGCCTGCTGTGTGACCTGCGCCTTTGTGCCGATCGTGCCATCCAGCGTTGCACCGGAAACCACGGTGAAATACTGCGCAATATCAAAGTATTTGACGATTTTATCAATGAAAAACGCCGGTTTGGACGATGCGGTAGACAGAGTCTTTCCGGCGTCCGTCAGGGTCTTCAGCAACTCCGGAATTCCGTTGTAGAGCATGTTCTCCTTCCAACCGATCACGCCGAATCGCTCACGGTAGAACTCGATTGCCTGCTTTGCCTCGGCGTCATCGAAGCCGTAGCTGCGGCGGAATTCGTCGTACAGTGGCGGACCGATAAAGCGCTCCAGCGGCTTGAGCTCCGGCTCGTGGATGCCCATTTTATCCAGCGCATACTGCACCGATTTGGTGATGCCCTCGCGGGAATCGGTGAGCGTACCGTCTAAATCAAATAAAATATACTGATACATCGGCGTTTTCCTCTCAGTAGTATAGAAAAAGCAGCAACTTTCGTTGCTGCTTAGATGTAGGCGTTGAGTT